>JAIRQB010000179.1 GCA_031256695.1 Elusimicrobiota bacterium
AAATATATTTTTTATTTTAAATTTTGACGGCAGACGGTATACATTAAAATCAGAATCTAAACTGATTATTGTTTGCAGCCCCAATTTTTGAGCCGCTATAATAAGAGAAGCGTCGGCAAAATCCATCGGCAAATCGGCGTATTTCCTCATATAATCTATCACAGAGCCTAAATCATTTTGAGAAATGCCGCATAAAATAACGCCTCTGTCTATTACCCACTTAAAAAAATCAATTTGAGCCTCAACGCTAAAATTGAGCATATAAGAGACTTCTGTAATCACAGCCTCTGTGCTTATAAATTTATACGGCGTTTTAGAAATGAAGTCTTTTACAAGGATGTGATATTTATCGCTTTTGTCAAAAAGCGCTATCAGAGGACCAGCGTCAACGAGAACGGTATTTGGCATTGATTTTCTCTTTTAAAGATTTTTTATAGGTTGTTGAAAGATTTCTGCGCCCGCTTGAATGCCGCCCAAAATAATCTTTCCCTATTTGATAGGAACTCTGCTCTTCTTTTAGGCAAAGAAAGCCGTTTAGAGCCTCTTTGACAATCTCTGACTTTGATGTTTTTCTCTCTTTTGCAACGGATATAAGTTTATTTTCCATCTCTATTGGAATTCGTATTGTAAGCATTTCCGCCTCCTTTTTATTTTGTAATACAGAGTGTATTACAAAAAATGAGAGAAATCAAGGCTGTTGCGCCGTCTTGCCCGCAGCCGAAGAAGCGAGGCAAAATTTAGATAATTAGATATTAAAACCTGACTCTTTTGCATCGTTGTAAAACATTTTGACAGTTTCAAGAGAGAGTTCGTCTAAATCTTTGCCGAACATATTTAGTTTTTTCAAAATGTCATTTGTTACGGTGATAATATTGACGCCGCATTGCGCCGCTCTAACAATGTCATATGATTGGCGAGTGCTTGCCCATAAACTTTCAACTTTAACTGCAGTCTTGCAAAGAGAAGCGGTCTCTTTCATAACCGGTTCAGGGTCTATGCCTGTGTCGGCAATTCTGCCGGCAAAGACAGAAATATAAGCGCCCGCTCCGCCTGATAGAGCCTTTAAGACATTTTCAACCTGTTCAATGGTAAGAAGCGCAGTAGCGTTTATTTTCACGCCGTCTTCTGAAAGAGTTTTAATCAAACCGTAAGAATACTTGCCTTCAGTATTTGATACGGGAATTTTGACAAAAACATTCTTCCCCCAAGAATTTATAATGCGCGCCTGTCTTTCCATATCTTTAAAATCGTCTGAAAAAACTTCAAAAGAAATCGGCAAATCGGCAATTTTAGACAAAACGCTTTTAGCGAAAGATTCATAATTTTTCACTCCCGCTTTTTTCATAAGGGTGGGATTTGTAGTGAAACCTTTTACAAAGCCTCGTCTATACATATCTAACATACCGTCAATGTCAGCGCCGTCTGCAAAAATTTTGACGTCTAAATCTGCAATGTTCATTTTTCCTCCCTGTCTTAAAATCTCATCCTAAAACAAGCGATGTCCCTGCAAAATCAAATTTAAAACGCAATTCTTCAAGCCCGCTTTCTCTCAGCGCTTTTCTCAATCTTGTTTTATCTTCGGCTAAAAACATTAAAAAACCGCCGCCGCCCGCGCCTACTAATTTCCCGCCGACAGCGCCGTTTTTTAAAGCATCTTCATACCATTTGTCAATTTTGCCGTTGCTCATAGCCTTTGAACGCTTCTTTTTATATTCCCAATGCCTGTCCATAATTTTGCCGAAAGAATAGAGGTCGCCTTTTTCTAAAACTTTTTTTGTCTCCATTCCAAGTTCTTTTACAAAATGCAAATTGTCTAACATTTCCTTATCGTCTTCTTGAGATTTTACTTTCTGTTCCTTCAACACTTCGCTAGCGCTCCTTGAAAAACCGGTAAAAAACAATAAAAGCCTATCTTCAAGTTCAAATAAATCGTCTATTGATATATTTAAAGGTTCTGCGGCAACGCCGCCGTCTTTATTAAAAGTAAAACAAGTCAGCCCGCCGAAAGCGGCTATATATTGGTCTTGCTTGCCTATCGGCTCGCCTAATTTATCTATTTCTATACGGCAGGCTGTTTCTGCCAGTTCTGAGGGCAAAAGAAGTTTTCGTCTATAAGAATAAAGCGCTTTTAGCAAGGCTGTCGTAAAAGAACCGCTTGAGCCTAAACCGGTCCCTGCAGGGACATCCGCTAAAACTGAAATTTCAATTTGAGGCGTTTTTAAATCCATCATCATCAAAGCCTCTCTTATTATCGGGTGCTTAATATCCTCAACTTTTTGGACTTTTTCCAACTGAGAGTATTTGCAATAAATCCCTTCAAGAAAAGGACGCGATGCCGTAACATAAACGTATTTATCAATAGCGCCTGCAATCAAAAAACCGCCGTAACGCTCGTAATAAGACGGCAAATCTGTGCCGCCTCCGCCCAAAGACACTCTTAAAGGCGAACGGACTATAATCATTGAGGACTCCTTCTTTTTTAATTTTTGCTTTCAGCCTGCTTGTATAAATTCTCAATAACTTTCAATGTCTCTATAGCGTCATAAACAGAACACAAAGGCTGCCGATTCTCTTTTATGGCGTTTAATAATTCGTCCATCTCAAGTTTCCAAGAAAAATCTGAAAACGGATAACTCCAAGTTACGCTCTCAGGCGGACCCATTTTCGGCGACATCTTATATAGAGTAATGCTTTCAGTTCCATATGAGCCGCCTAAACCTGATATTGCTATTTTTCCATACCGCCCCGTGATTTCAAAAATGAAAGAATTTTTCCACTCCGTCCAAGTCGCGTGTAAAAAGGCAGTCTGTTTTTTAGCGGTCTTTAAAATAAAAAAAGCATTGTCCTCAACTTCCCCTCCCCAAAAATAATTCTGCAGGCAAGAGGAAGAATCAACAATTTCTCCTAAAAACCATCTTGACAAATCTATTAAGTGAGAGCCTTGGTCCATAAGTTCCCCGCCGCCTGAAATTTCTTTTTTAAAGCGCCACTCTTTTTCATAGCCTATTCTTCCGCCGTGTCCGTAAAAGCCGCGTATAAAAAACAAATCGCCTAAAATGCCGCTGTCAACAATCTCGCGCGCTTTCATTATAGCGGGGTGGAAACGGTGATTATACCCGACCTTAATTTTTAGATTTTTTTCTTCTGCTGTCTTTGAAATTTTCAGCAAATCGCTTGATTGATGAGCGCCCGGTTTTTCTATTAAAAGATGTTTCCCCGCTTTTAAGGCTTCATCTGCAAAAAGAGTTAATTGATTATGAGGAAGGGCTATCACAATAATATCCGCTTCTGAATTTATCACTGACTCGGCGCTATCGCAGGCTTTTGCGCCGAATTGTTCGGCAAAAGTTTTAGCCTTTGCAAAATTTCTATCTGAAATAGCGGCAATTTCTAAACCTCCCTCTACAGCGCTTGCCGCTCTTTTTTTACCTATAAGCCCGCAGCCTATTATCCCTATTTTCATTTATCGCCTCCGTCAATTTGCCCTTCATTTTTTTTGCCGCCTAATCCTACGGCATAATATCTGCTAATTCCTGCGAATTTAGAAAACAAAAATCTATTTGCATCTATTATTACGGGGCTTCTCATAGCCTCAATTATCCGCCGCCCGTCTGTTTTTTCAAATTCAGGCTCTTGCCTAAAAACAACTAAAGCGTCTGCGCCTTTAACAGATTCTTGAGGATTTTCGCATAGAGAAATGATTGTCTTTAAATTGACGGGCAATTCTTTAATTAAAATATCGCAAGCAAAAATGTCAGCGCCTTCCTTCTGCAATAGATGCGCAATTTCTACGGCAAGAGAGCGGCGCAATGTATCAGACCCGGCTTTATAAGACAATCCCCACAGCGCTATTTTTTTGTTTTTTAGCGAAATGAAAATTTCTTTTAACTTATTGAAAATCCAAAGTTTATGGCGGGAATTTGAAGCAAAAATTGCAGGAAACAAAATAGATTGTTTTTCACTCAACTGAGATAGAAATTTTAAGTCCCGCGCTAAAGTGCCGCCGTCAAAAGCGGAGCCGGGTCTTAAATAAGCGTCTTTGCCTATCCTTTTTTCAGTTTTTAAGCCTCTTTCAACTTCTTTCGCATCAGCGCCCGCAGCCTCGCATAAAACCGCTATCTCATTTGCAAAAGATACAGACATAGCAAGATAAGCGTTTATTGAATGTTTTGTCATCTCGGCGGATTCCGGGGACATAAATTCAATTCTATCGGCGCAAAAAGAAAAGAGATTTTTCATTTTTTCTTTTGCCCTTTCATCTCTAACGCCGCAAATTACTCTGTCTGGATTTTTAAAAATTTCTATAGATTTGCCGAGCCTTAAATTTTCAGGCTGACAGACAAAACTTAAATCGCCGCGTCCTTTTTGCGCCGCAAGTTTTTCTAAATCATATATGCTGCCCGCGGGCAGTTGAGAAGAAATCACAAAAACGGCGTTTTCGTCTGCGGCTTCTATAGCCTTGATAATTCTCTCAAAAACAAAAGCGCAATCCGCCTCATCTTCATCGTCTACGGGAGTATCGTAAGTTATCCAAATAATTCCGCAATCTTTTAACGCCTGTTTTAAACCGTCAAAAAAAGAAAGACAGCCGCTTTGCAAGCCCTCTTTTATTAGATTGTTTAAATCAGGCTCGGCAATCGGCGGGACGCCTTTTTTTAATTTTTCTATTCTTTCCGCGTCTTCGTCAAAAGCCTTAACTTTATGCCCGAAAGAAGCAATGCAAGCGGCATATACGCAGCCTAAATGCCATAAACCCAAAATAGCAATTTTCATTTAATCTCCTAAAATCCAAATATTTTTTAAAAGATAATCAACGGTTTTTTCTACCGCTTCTTTTATTGAAAGCCCCGCCTTCCAGCCCAAACTCTTAATTTTTGCAGTCTCTAAAAATATAAACGGATTATCGCCTATCCAGCCCTTATTGCCGCCGCTAAATTCAAGGGCAGGCTCAACGCCTAAACGGGCGCAAATATAAGATATTGAATCCTTGACGCTGACATATTCGTCTGCGCCTAAATTATAAATTTCAATTTTATTTTTTGTTTTTTCAAGAGCCTTAAAACAAGCGTTTATGCAATCTTGTATATAGAGATAACTCTTTTTTTGATTGCCGTCTCCTAAAACTTTTAATGTCTTAGCGTCTTTTTTTAATTGACGGACAAAATCAAAGACGTGACCGTGAGCGTATCTTTCGCCTAAAATTGAGACAAATCTAAAAATTATCCCCCGCATATTAAAGCCCTCGCAATAAGCCTCTATCAAACCTTCGCAAGCAAGTTTTGAAGCGCCGTATAGAGAAGTTTGAATTGGGAAAGGATGTTCTTCGGGCGTAGGCGTAATTTTAGCCTCTCCGTAAATTGACCCCGTAGAACTAAAACAAAATGTATGGACTCCGTTTATCCTTGCGGCTTCTAAAACATTTGAAGTAGCGATAGTGTTTTGCTCTAAATCTATTCTCGGCTTTTGAAGCCCAAAACGCACATCGGCATTTGCCGCAAAATGCCAAACTGTGCCGCCTTTTAAAGATTTTTTTAAAAAATCAAAGTCCAATAAATCGCCTCTAATTAAAGAAAAGTTTTGGCTTTTTAAAGCGTTCTCTAAAAATTTTTCTTTCCCCGTTGAAAAATTATCATAACCTATCACTTTATATCCCGCTGATAAAAGCCTATCGGTTAAATTAGAACCTATAAAACCGGCGCAGCCTGTGACAAAATGAATTTCCTTACCGCTCATTTCTATATATCCTTTTTTAGAAAAGTTTAAGGCAAAGCGTTTACAATTAAATGCCAAATTATTCCTTGCCAGCCTTCGGCGTGAGGCGTGATTGTATCTTGAGAAAAGACGGGGATTAAAATGCAGACATCAGCCTTTTGTTTTGTATATCCGCCGTCGCGCGATACTATGCCTAAAATTTTTGCGCCGCATTTTTTTGCATAATCGCAAGCCTCTTTTAAATTTAAAGAAGCGTTTTGAGAGCCGCCGCCTACGCTAAAAATCATAATAGCGTCGTTTTGACGCAATTTAGAAGTTTCAAGATATTTATAAAAAACCGTATTCCAACCTTCATCGTTTGTCCGCGCCGTAAGTTCCGCGGCATTGTCGGTGGGAGCGTAAGTTTCAATGCCGCCTATCTTTCTAAAATCGTTTACAGCGTGAGAGGCGTTCGCCGCGCTGCCGCCTACCCCTAAAATAAAAAGTCTTCCGCCGTTTTTCTTTAAAGCGCTTAAAAGCAAAACCGCTTTTTTTATTTCTTCCCTGTCTACGCTTTCTGTAATTTTTGCCGTTTCTTCAAAATACCGCTCTATGTATTGTTCAATTTGCATCTTAAGCCTCCTGTTATTTTTAGGACTGCGGCATAGAGATTTGCCGCCTCGCTGTCCGCTTTTACTTTTAAACTCTTATTTGCGCTGTGTTTATTCTTTATTTTAACGGTATAAAAACCCATAGCGCGCCCGCATTCTATATCGCTGTCTTGGTCGCCTACAAAAAAGCAGCGTTTTATATTTAAATTGTATTTTTTAACAGCGCGTTTAGGAAAAAGAGTTTTAGGTTTTCTGCAGCCGCATATTTTGCGGTATTTTAAAATTACAGCCTCAGGGTGATGATGACAATAATAAAAACCGTCTATGAGATTGTTGTTTTCAACTGAAAATGTTTCCAAAAGTTTTTCTACGGCTTTTATATTCGCAATGCTTGTCTTTCCTTTTGCGGCGCTCGGCTGATTTGAAACTACAAAAATTTTAAACCCCGCTTTTTTAAGCGTTTGTAAAGACTTTAAGACAAAAGGATATATAGAGAAATCTTCGGGGAAATTTGGAGATTCATATTCTTTCGTTTCAATATTGTAGACGAGAGGATTTATCACTCCGTCTCTATCCAAAAACACGGCTTTATTTTTTGTTTTTGCCATTTAAAAAAACCTCTAATTCTTTAATGCCTGAAAGAGAACCTATCTCGTAAAATCTATTGAAAACTTCATAGCCTAAAAGAGAATTTTCATCTGATAGTTTTTCATAGAGTTGCGCTAAATCAAAAATATCCGCGTCAAAATCAAAAAGAATTGATTTCCGCATTATCCCCAATCCGTAGTCTATATAATCCATATCGGGGACGGTATTTTTTTTGCTGTATTTTTTTAGAAGTCCGTCTCTAAAAATAACATTGCTTTTATCAAACATCCCGCCGTTTTTATAAACAGTCATAATTGTTTTTCTCTCTGATGCAAAATAAGTCCTTTCAATCTCTTTATAATTTATATCCAAATAAGCGTCGCCGTATAAAATGAAAAAATCGTCTTCTGCTATTGTAGAAACGGCTTTTTTTAACGCGCCGCCTGTGCCGAGGGGTTTTTTACCGTCGCGGCAATATCTGACATTTAAAGCAAAAGACGACCCGTCGCCTACTGCAGTTTCTATCATATCGCCTAAAAAACCAATAGAGACGACAATATCTGAAAACCCTTTTTCTTTTAAAAGTTTTAATTGATGAAAAATGAAAGGCTGTCCGCAAATAGGCAGAAGCGCTTTGGGAATTTTATCAGTCAAAGGCTTTAACCTTTCCGCAAGACCGCCTGATAGAATAATTGCAGGAAGCATAATGTTTCCTTTTGAGCCGTGTAAGTAAAATCTAAAAACAAAAAGTTAAAAATTTATGAGCCGCCGCCGTTGTCTTTGCCGTTTCCTTAACTTTCAACTTCTTTGCCGCATTTATTTAATATCAATCTTATACAAATATCCGTATCTGACAAAACCTTTAATCAAAATCAAAGGGTCTACAATTTTTCTTATTTTTTTCCCTTCTGAAAAACCCCGCGAAGAATAATTTATGGGAATTTCAATAGGTTTATATCTTTTGCGGGCAAGTTTAATCATTATCTCTATGTCTAATTCAAAACGCTTGCCGTCAAATTCTAATCCGTATAAACATTCTTTTCTAAAAACCTTATACATTGTGAAAGGGTCTTTGACTTTTGTTTTGCATATAAAATTTATGATGGAAGCAAAGAAAATATGCCCGAAATTTACATAAAAAGATTCCAATTTATTTGAGGAAGAAAAATTCCTTATCTTCCAAGTGCCTGTCCAACGCGACCCCAACACAAAACCCCTTTGATAATTTATCAAAGGCTGCAGCAATAAATCATAGTCATTGACATCGTATTCTAAATCGCCGTCTTGAATAAGTATGAAATCTCCGCTTGCCGCTTTAAAACCCGCTCTGACAGCGCAGCCTTTTCCGCGAGGTCTATCTTCAAGTATGAGTTTTATTTCAGGGTGTTGTTTAGAAAAAGCGCAGACTATTTGCCTTGTCTTATCTAATGAGGCGCTCTCTACAATTATCATTTCCTTATCTATGCCTTGCAGTTTTTTATTGTAGACGGAAGTCAAAAGTTCTAAAACAGTTTTTTCCTCGTTAAAGACGGGAATTATAATTGAAAGCAAAGGAATGTCTCTTTTTTGAACTTTGCGGCACTTGACAAAAACTCCGTCTTTCACAATGCCGCTTACAGCAATAGCGCCGAAACCGCTGCGGCAGAGGATATTTTCAATGGAAGCGCTGTCAAAATAATTTTTTCTCAAAGTCTTAAAAATCTTTTTGTTTGAAACGCGCTCTTTATATTCTTGTATGCCTCTGCTGAAAGAATAAAAGAAACAAAGAGCGCCGTCTTTTAAAACTTTCCATACTGAATGCATAAAATCTATAGGAGCGTTTTCGGCGCTGAGAATATCGTTAAAAATGCAAATGTCAAAACATTGAGATTTATCTAAATCCTCAAGCGCTTTTGCTTCAATTTGCTTCAAGTTAAAATTAGACGGGACATTTAGCGGCTCTTTGCCTATATATAAAATCTCTTTAAAGCATTCTTTATCTAAACCGCTTAAAAATTCTTGAACTCGGCTATTGAAATCGCTGTTTTTACAGCCTTTTTGGAAATCAAGCATTGTTTGATTGTCAGGCGTAAAAATATGCCCGCAATCTTTGCAATAAAAAAAGGAAATGCCGTCTGATTTAAAATCATAGACGGTATTTTTTGTAAGGCAGGCTAAACATTG
>JAIRQB010000228.1 GCA_031256695.1 Elusimicrobiota bacterium
TCCTCATATCTTTGCTGTTGCAATGTCTTTAACTCTTGAGCCAAAGCAAGCCTTAAAGTAGCGCCTTCCCATTGGTCTAAATACTTTTGCCAATCGTCTCTTTCTTGGATAATTGCCGCTTCTAAAGCCGCCCTTTGAGATAGAAGAGCAGCCTCATAGCCTTTATTTACTCTATTTCTTAAAGAAAAATCCAAAGGCAAACTGTATTGCAATCCGACGGCAAAGGAAGGTCTGTCTGCGCCTGAAACTTGCGAGAAAGCATCGCTAAAAGTTTTGTCTATCCCGTTTAAAGAGACTTGCCCTGTTAAAGATAAATCGGCGCCCAAAGACAATTTAAAACTATCTCTGTCATATTGAGCGCTTTTTACAGATTCGCTCGCCGCTAAAACATCAAGCCTTGTTCCTCTTTTTATAAGACTTTTATCTTTTTCATAGTTTACGCCGATATTTTCAAAACTTTCAACATCGTAATCCGACGCCTCATTGGCGTTTAAAAATTGATAAAAGGAACGTTTTTTATTTATTTCATCTTCTCTTGCTTGCTGCAGAGCCAACTGCCTTGATTTTACAGCCGCTTGAGATTGGAGAAAATCCACGCGCTCTGCTAAATCAAGTCTAAATCTATTTTGAACCCAATCTAAAATCCTCTGAGAGCGCCCAAGGGATGCAGTCCTATACTCTAAAATCGTTTTAGAATAAGAATAATTCCAATATGCGAGTTTTGCATTTAAAATGATATTCCTGCGGTTTTGCTCTAATTGGTAAAGAGATTTGCGTAAATCGGCGCGGGCTTTTTCCATTTTTGCTTTTGTTAAAGCGCCGTTGAAATCCTGCAATAGAGATTGCTGTAACTTTATATAGGGCGCTAAATCCTGTTTATTGTCTATCAATTCATTTCCGAAACTTGTAAAAGAATTGCTAAAACCCAGAGATACTTGAGTCCCAAAACCAAACATTTTGCTTAAACTCGCATCATATGTGATGGAATCTAAACTTGTATCTACATTGCGTCTGCTCTCATCGTAGGCATAATTGCCGCTTGCATTTAAAGTTATGGAATATGCCCTCTCTAAAGATGCTATTTGTCCGTTTAAAGACATAATTCCCGCATTGACAGACTGCAAAGACGGATTGTTTTGCATTGCTATTTGCAGATATTCATTTAAGGAAAGCGTTTTGGCATACCCTTTTGAAGTAAAAATAAATGCAAATACCGTTAAAAATAAGACTGACTTTTTCATTTCTTGCTCCTTTTAATTATTGTTTTGCTGCTATATGAACTTATACTTACAAAAATTATGAATTAAGAACGGCTTCTCCGAAATTTTTAATTGCCGTTGGGGGCGGCGCAATTTTTTCCAATAAAAAATCCATCATTTCATTGACTTTCTGCTCATACTGCTCATCGCTTAAAGATAAACTTTCAAGAGATTTAGCATAAAATAAAAGCCCGCCCACAAAAACGCTCGTTATTTTTTCAGTTTCTAAATTCTGGTCTATATAATTTTGCGCTTTGCAATCTTCTATCAAATTATGCCAAAACCCCTTATACTTGCTTTGAATGGATTGGTGAAGACTTCTTAACATTTCTTCTGACGAACTATCTATATCCTCAACTATTTTCTCAAAAGTAGCGTGATTTTGACGCCCTATTTTTAAACTCACAGTCATTACGCATTTTAATTTTTGCAAAGGGTCTGTAATGTCCTTGCTTTCGTTTAAAATAGCGACTTCCATATCTTTTATGAAACTCTCTAAAATCGTCTTTATGAAATTAGAACGCGATTTAAAATAATAGACAAACATTCCTAAATTGATTTTAGTTTCAGCGCAAATAGAGCGGATATTTATAGCGCGTATGCCGTGTTTTAATAAAACTGCTTTTCCGCATTCAATTAGTTTTTCGTCAAGATGTTGAGGTATTCTGCCCATTTTTTATTCCTATTATTCCTATTGGTTTATTACTTTTATTTATCACTTCACAGCATTAAAATCAGACTTAAAGTCAGAATTTTTATAAGCAAGTATAATAAAATTGCGGCAATTATACGGATTTATAAAAAAAAGTCAAATATCTTATAAATGCGTATAATTATTTTGCCGTCAGCATAAAATAAAACAAAAAAAGCGGAAAGCACAAAGCCTTCCGCTTTTTTATTGTCTAAAACAATTTCGTCTGTTTTAATTTATATTTATTTTACAGCCGCAAAACCCTGTTCTAAATCGGCGATAATGTCGTCAATATGCTCTATGCCTACGGCTAAACGGACAGTTGACGGCTTAATGCCTGATTCCAACAATTCTTTTTCACTCATCTGAGAATGAGTAGTTGAAGCGGGGTGGGTTACAAGAGATTTGACATCCGCTACATTTACAAGAAGAGAGAACAATTTTAGGCTGTCTATAAATTTCTTTGCTTTTACGGCATCGCCTTTGATTTCAAAAGTAAAAATGATTCCTCCGCCGTATTTTGAGAAGTATTTTTTATAAAGAGCATTGTCGCGGTGAGTAGGCAGCGAAGGATGATTTACTCTTTCAACTTGAGGGTGTTTAGAGAGATATTCAACGACTTTTAAAGCGTTTGAAACGTGCCTTTCAACTCTCAAAGACAATGTTTCAAGCCCTTGCAAAAGCAAGAAAGCGTTGAAGGGGCTTAAAGCCGCGCCCGTATCTCTTAAAAGGGTAACTCTTGCTTTTATTATGTATGCGAGATTTCCTACCGCTTGAGTAAAGACTACGCCGTGATAACTGGGATTCGGCTTTGAAAGCCCGGGGAATTTATCGTTTTGCGCCCAATCAAATTTCCCGCTGTCAACTATCACTCCGCCTATAGTAGTTCCGTGACCGCCTATAAATTTTGTAGCGCTGTGAATTACAATATCAGCGCCGTATTTGATTGGCTTTAATAGGAAAGAGGTCGCAAAAGTGTTGTCAACTATTAAAGGTATGCCGTGTTTATGCGCTATAGCGGCAACAGCCTCTATGTCTATAATAGTTGAATTAGGATTGCCGAGAGTTTCTATAAAGATTGCTTTTGTATTAGGCAAAACTGCTTTTTCAAAATTTTGAGGATTTCCGCCGTCAACAAAAGTGGTCTTTATGCCGCTGTCTTCTATGGTATTTGCGAAATAATTATAAGTTCCGCCATAGATGGCATTGTCAGATACTATGTGGTCCCCTGCGCGCGCTATATTTTGTATAGCATATGCCGTAGCCGCCGCCCCCGATGCTACAGCAAGAGCCGCAACTCCGCCTTCTAATGCCGCAATTCTCTTTTCAAAGACGTCCCAAGTCGGGTTCATAATGCGCGTATAGATATTGCCCGGCTCTGTCAAGGCAAAACGCCCCGCCGCTTGCGCTGTGTCTTTAAACACATATGAAGTCGTCTGATAAATAGGCACTGCCCTTGCATCTGTCGCCGGGTCTGCCTGTTCCTGCCCTACGTGAACTTGTAAAGTCTCAAATTTGTAATCGCTCATTTCTTTCCTCCTCTTGTGATTTAATTTTTTTACTGCATAAACTAATAAAAACTCTAAACTGCCGCTTTTTTTGCGTTTTTTAACCCTCCCTTGCAAAATTGAAAAAAGAAAAACTTATTTCGGCAATTTTTACTCTTTTTTCGCTTTTGACAGTCTTTTTAATCCCTTCTAAAAATCATTAAGAATACATACCTATTTACTATGTTTTGATATTATACTCTTTTTGAGATTTTGTCAAGTTAAAATTTTCAACTTGTAATTCTGCGCTTTTTGAAAGGCGCAAAAACAGCAAAAAGGGCAGATTCGGCAAAACAAAATATCAAGTCGTTTTTTTATATAATGCCTCGTCGGCAAATTATCCAAAAGAAATCAATCTATGAATAAAAAAAAGAATAAAAAGAAAATTCTACTAACCGCCGCTCTTCTGCTTATAGTTTCTCTCTCTTTTGCCGAGACGGCAGATTATGAACAAGTGTGGAATTTGCTGACGGCAATACAAACGGCTGAGCCCTCAAATCCAATCTCTGTAAATATCAAAAGCAAAATCCAATCCTCCCAAATCAAAGAGTTAAACCAATTGAGCGGCGAATTTATAATCAATGCTTTGAAATCAGCCGCTTTTATAAACGATTTACACTCTATCCATTCGGCTATAGTAAATAAAGAGTATCAAAAGAGTTCAGCGTCATTTTGGGGGCAATATCTTTCTCTATCCAATTCCTTCGGCAAAGATTCTGAAAATACGGCTTTATTCAAAGCAAAAGCGAGCCAAGTTATAGGCGGGATTGGAATTGCGGCAAGGGATAAATATATTGTCGGCGTCTACGGCGTTTATAATATAGATTCTAATTTTTCCCAATATTTAAGCGAAGGCTCTGTAAAAAATATAAGCGGAGGCTTATACCTTGGAGTTTTGGGCGATATTTTTAATTTAAGGGCGGCTATTGACGCCGGAATGCAGACTTTTGATATACAAAGAGTTGTTGTTTTATCTCCGCAATCCGCAGATACTTTCTTTAACAAATCCAATTTTCAAGCCTATTCAATAAGAAGCGCCGTAGAAGCCGATTTAATCATTCCCATTTCTCAACACGGATATATATCGCCTATCATAGCAGGATACGGCGCTATGATTGCAAACGATAAAATCATAGAAGAGGGCGGAGCGCCTACGAATCTGATAATAGACGGCGCTTCTTATACAATGTTAAACGCTTTGATGGGGATTAAAGTAGGCTCTCAGGCAAATCAAAGAGTCAATTGGAATTTAAAGGCATTTTACGGCTCTAAAGTCTATGGGAATGATTTTAGATACAAAGTCTCTTTTAAAGAAGCGGCTGATATAGGCTCTATTGATATTTTAGGAACGGAAGCCGATAAGACTTTTGTCGGCGCAAATTTAAGTTTGGAATATTCTTTAAGCGCAAGAATATCGCTTTTTGCCTCAGGCGGCGCTCTTGCCGCTATTGACGGCGATTTAAATATATTTTCAAACAATTTCGGCGTCGGGGCAAAGATTAAATTGGGCTCATTGGGCGAGGCTCCAAAAGTTGAAATTTCCTCATTGGCGACAAGTTCTTCAACGGCAAAGCAAGACATCGGAGCAGAAGAAACGGCAGGCGATGACATTGAATTGATGGGCGAAGAAAATATACGGGAATATTTAAGGCATTCTCAAGATTTATTGGTTAAATCTGAAGAAGAAAGACTCGGCATTGCGGCAGGCGACGGCGCCGCTAGTTTAGAAGAGGAAAACAAACAGCAACTCATTGAAGAGTTAAAGAAAAGAATAGAGGAAGCGCGGCAGAGAAGAGAAAGACCTTTGATAGCGACTTTCAATATGGAACTTGCAAAATTTGAGACGGGCAGTTATATACTAACTCAAAGCGCTAAAGATTTTATAAAGCAATTGGCGGGCTGGATAGAAGAATACGATTATAATTTAATCACTATAGAAGGGCATACTGACTCCACAGGCGATTTGCAGACAAATATATTATTGTCCAGTATGCGAGCAAGAGCGGTGCGCGATGAGTTGATTAAAAACGGAGTTCCGCCCATAAAAATTAACTATATAGGATATGGTCCGTCTATGCCTGTTTCAAACAATAGAACAGCCTCGGGAAAATTAAAAAATAGAAGGGTTGAACTGTTTGTAGAATAACAGATTGACAAAGAAAAAGCGGCAGTTTTTGCCCGCTCAAAAACAAAATTTGCAAAGACAGAGTTAGACAATAAAAGGCAAAAAAAAAGACCTCTCTAAAACAGAGAGGTCTTTTTTTTACAAATTCATTGCGCTTTTTATTCTTTCGCTTCAAGTTCCATTTCAATCCCGCCGATTTTTGAAGCGAGGATATTGTATAGCCAAACAAAAAGCAAAATTGCGGCTATACATACAATAAGATAAATTGCAAAAGTTACAGCGCCTATTGTAAGAAAATACACAGGGCTTGGACTTATCTCAAAACCTTCAAGCGACATCTTTAACATAAATACATATGCGACAGATATAATTACAGCAAAGACTGCCATAATAATTGAGTAGATTTTTAAAACTGAAAGCAATGGAATTTTTTTTATATTGTAAAGCGACATTTCTATCTCCTTTTATTTTTTATTTATATTCTTTTTTCATTGTCTCTAAACTAATCGGCGCATAATCGCCGCTATGACCTGCCGTAGAAAAAGCAATCATTTTGGATTTTATAAGTTCTTTGAGAGATTCGCGGGCGGGTCCTAAATAATCGCGGGGGTCAAATTTCTCAGGGCTTTCTGCAAATACTTTTCTGATAGCCGCCGTAATTGCCAGCCTCCCGTCTGTATCAACATTTATTTTTTGAACGCCCAATTTTATAGCCTCTTGCAGAGATTCTATCGGAACTCCCGAAGCGCCCGGCATCTTTCCTCCGTATTTATTGACTGCCTCTATCAATTCTTTTGGAACAGACGATGCGCCGTGCAGAACTATCGGAATATCAATCAAATTTCTTATTTCTGTCAAGACGTCAAAAGCGAGTTTTGATGCGCCTTTGAATTTATATGCTCCGTGCGATGTGCCTATGGCTATAGCCAAAGAGTCAATACCCGTCTCATCTACGAATTTTTTGGCTTCTTTTGGGTCAGTCAGGTGGATTTTGCCTGAACCAACGCCGTCTTCAATACCGCCCAAAGTTCCGATTTCAGCCTCTACAGACACTCCCGCTTTGTGAGCGTATTCAACTACAGATTTTGTGACTTTGACATTGTAATCATATGTTGAAGGAGTCTTGCCGTCTTCTAATAAAGAGCCGTCTATCATAACTGAGGAAAAGCCCAACTCAATAGCCTTTATTGCCGACTCCAAAGAATTGCCGTGGTCTAAATGCATAGCCGTTGGAATATCTGGATTTTCAATCACAGCCGCTTTCATCAAATATCCTAAATAAGTGAAATTAGAATATTTGAGCGCTCCTCTGCTGGCTTGGATAATCACTGGCGATTTAGTCTCTTTTGCCGCAGACATTATCGCTTGAATTTGTTCCATATTGTTGACATTATAAGCGCCGACGCCGTATTTGCCTTTTTTTGCCTCGTCTAAAATTTGTTTCCCGCTTACTAAAGCCATTTTATGCCTCCTTGTTTTTAATTTTGCTTTTTGGATTATACAAAAAGAAACTTTCTCTTTTTTTATTTGTTTTTGCCAAGAATATTTAAAAGTTAAACATTGCGGCTCTGAATGTCAAAAGTTAAAAATTTAGCGGATTGAAAGTCCGCTGTCCCTCAAGCATAACTCTTAACTTTTAACTTTTTAGTTATTACTTAATTCAAATTAGAATGGTATTATAAAGACACAGCATTGAGGAAAAGCGTTTTTCTTGCGCAAAATAAAATAAAAAGGAGAGCGAAAATGGATATTTCAGAAAAAATTATAAGTTACAGACGTCATTTTCATAAATACCCTGAGTTAGGGCATAATGAATACAAAACGGCTCAATTTATTGAAGAGCGTCTAAACGAGTTAAACATTCCATTTAGGCGGGCGGCAAAAACGGGAGTCTATGCTTTTTTAGACTCGGGCAAAGCGGGAAAAACCATAGCCTTGAGGACAGATATTGACGCATTGCCTATACAAGAAGAAAATGACATTGAATATAAATCTCAAAATCCCGGCATTATGCACGCTTGCGGACACGACGCTCACGCGGCAATTATGCTGGGAGTCGCTGAAATGCTGTCGGCAAAAAAAGATTCATTGAAAGGCGCTGTAAAATTTATATTTCAACTTGACGAAGAGGCTTCGCGCAGCGGCGCTTTAGAGATGATAGCCGATGGAGTTTTAGAAAATCCAAAAGCAGATATTATTTTAGGCTGGCATATGCAGCCTAGACTGCCTTCCGGAACTATCGGCATAAAATACGGCGCTATGATGGCTTCAGTTGATAGAATAGAGGTAAATATAACGGGGCTTCTCTCGCACGGGGCTTATCCTCACGAAGGCAAAGACGCCATAGCGGCGGCGGCAGAATTTATAAACGATATTCAAAGCATAGTTTCAAGAGAGATAAATCCGATAGAGCCTGCTGTAATTACTTTCGGGCAGATAAACGGCGGGACTTTTTACAATATCTTATGCGATAAGGTGACAATAATAGGCACGGCAAGGGCTTTAAGCAAAGAGACGAGGAATTTGATAGAGAAAAGACTTAAAGAGAAAGGCAAAGCGCTTGAAATATCGCGCGGGGTAAAATGCGATGTTTTATATGAGAGATTTCAGGGACCTGTGATAAACGATACGGCTGCCGCTTCTTTTTGCGAGCAAGCGGGCAGAGAATTTTACGGCAAAGAAAAAGTTATTTTATTTGATAAACCTTCTATGGGCGGCGAGGATTTTAGCGAGTATTTAGAAATAGTCCCCGGTAATTTCATAAATATCGGCAGCGGCAAAGATGAAAGCACAAGACATCCTTGGCACAATAGCCGCTTTAATATAGATGAATCTGTCTTGCCGAAATTTGCTGAATTTATAGTTTATGCCGTTGAAAAATATTTGAAACATTAAAGAATTGGATAAACAGCGGCAATTAAAAAGCAATGGTTAAATCTATATGACAAGAATTAGAAATTAAAGAAAATGAAGCGCATTAGACAAAATAAAAAGAGGCGGCAGTTTTTTAACTGCCGCCTCTTTTTACAAAGCAAAGAGTTCTTTTAATTTTTTATATCTATCGCGGTATTCTTTTTTCTTTTGTCCTGCGCAGATATGGGACAACAGCCTGTTTTTATAAATATCAAACTTTTTTAATTGTCTATTGCTTTGTTGTAATTTCCCGCTCATAAATTTTTTCATTTTAGGCGTCAGCCATTGCCCGCCGTCTCTGCAAGAACGGTTTCTCATATCGGCGTAACTTGGAGTGTTTTTATCGGCAGTTGGAATAGCGCCGAATGTCAAAAAAGCGTGGGCATTATAGCAGTGAGATTCTAAACAATGCTTTCCTATCGGCTCAAAATTTATTGGGCTGTCTAAATTTGAATAGATGTTTTGCAATTTCTTTCCTTTATAACATTGCATTAAGACGCCGTCGGCTATATTTAATACGCAGGTCCAATCGCCTGCATAACAAAAATCCGTCTGCTTTAAGCCGAAAACTGAAATTTTATAATCAAACATTTCTGAATTAAATTGCCCCCATACCTTTTTATATTCCTCTTTTGGCAAATTTGTAAGTATGGGCAATTCGTATTTCGTATTATCCCTTGCAACTGTTATGTGGCAGAGAGCGCCGGTATTTTCTAAACATAGTTTCTTTATATCTTCTATATACGGTATTTCCTCGTCGCAAGGAGTAAGTTCTACTGAAAAAGAACAGCCCGCCTTTTTAACCTTTTCTATATTGCCGAAGAATTCTTCAAAAATATTTAGCCTTTTTAATTCAAGATATTGAAATGAAAATTTAAAAAACAATCTCTCTAAAATATCCTTTGGAAAAGTTGTAATTTCGTCAAAACGGCTTTTTGCCGTTCCATTTGTGACGGTCATAATATAATGTCCTTCCAATAAGAGTTCTTTAATTATATCAGGCATTTCCGGCGGCAAAAGCGTTTCTCCTGCTCCGCAAAAATTCATACAGCATATTCCGCCAAGTCTTTGTTTTGACAGCGCTTGCGCTATATGTTTTGCGCTGTAATGAAATTCCGGCAATTTATTGTCCGCCTCTCCGCTTTGAGTTACGTAGCAATAATGACATCTTAAATTGCAAGTTGACACGGGGACAAAACAATCAATAAATCTTTTTATTCTATCCATAATTTTATCCGCAAATTTTGTTTGTTTTTAACAAAAAACTAATACCATTCGTCTTTTCTGCTTCTATAATTAAAAAATCTTTTCTCAAAAGGCTTCTGATAAGGCTTTTCAAAAGAATAGTCGGCAATAAAAGGAGTTTTTGAAAAATCATAATTTTGGAAATATAGATTTAAAAATTCTTTCAGCCCTATTATATTTTCAAAAAAAGAAAAATCTGATTTTGTTTCGGCAGTCTTTATTTTATCGGGGTCAAAAGCGCTTATATTTGAAAGCAAAGAGACATTAGGCATATCTTTAAGAGAGCGCTCATAAACTCCAAAACATTTTCCATAACTGTTGTCAAGCAAATAGACCTCTTTCCCGAGCATTGCGCCGACAATGCCTATATGAAGCCTATCGGTTACAATCACATCGGCGCTGTCTATTGCTTTAACAAATAAAATTGACAGAATATTGACATTGCCGATAGAGCGACACAAAGTCCAAACTAAATGAGATATATCGGCATTGTTTGGCGGCAAAATTTCAATAGCGCCTTCCGAATCGCCGCGCAGACAATATAAGAGTTTAACTCCATTGTTTAATGTCAATATTTGCTTTATCAAAATTCCTTTTGTTTTTTGGTATATGGAGTTATATTTTCTGTATGTCCTTAAAACATCGTCGGCTTCATAACTTGTCAGTTTTACCGCGCTTTCTTCAGCATTACAAAAGACGTTTTTTAACGGCGCTATGTCAAGACTAAAAGCCATATCGTCGGACAATATAAAGTTAGCGCGCTTATTATTGGAGAGACAATAATCAAAACTCTTTTTTTCACGGCAAAAAACAGTCCAGCGTTCATCTAAAAACTCTAAAAGATCCCCGCAGCCGTAAAAAGACGACGGTAAAATAATTCCGCGTTCAATATTTGGATTTTTTAAAACTTCCAATACTCTTTGATAATCCCAATATTTCACAAATAAACCTCCGCCCCCATAGACAAAATTAACTTTTCCGTCTTGCGGAGGGTTTCCGCCGTATATTGAGTATTTATATTTATTGAAATTAAAGAATTGATATTCGGCTTTTGCTATTAAAACATCGCCTAAATTGCCGTCATTTGGAAAAAAAACAAAACTGTCTAGATTTGAAAGCGCATTTGCAACAATTTCATTATATTTTGCAGGTTCGTATTGAACTTTGCGTTTTGCAAAATGCGCAGAACGGCTGCTTATTTCAGAATTTAGCATTTCAACCGCCGTGAATTTGTAGATATATAATTTTTCTTGCAAACGCTTAATTCTTTCTTTTTGAGACTTGGCTTTTTTGGCAAGTTTTGTTGTCGCTTTATCAAGAATATGCGACTTGTCTGTCAAAATCTGCAATGTTTTATTCCTGCTCTCAACAATATCAGTCAATTGTTTTACCGCCGCTTTCAATGCCTCTGATGTCTCTGAGCTTGCGCGCTTAATTTCGCTTGGAATTTGTTCCGTCAATGCTTTTTGTTCCGTCAATGCTTTCTTATGAGCATCAATCTGCTCTAAAACAAAATCAATAGTTTTTTGACGGCTTTCTATAACTTTTCTTTGGCCTGCAACCTCGCCTAGCATTTTTTTTTGTTTTTCCGCCAAAAGCCTCATATTCTCTATCAAAAACTTTTTTCTGACGATTTTAAAACTTCCAACAAAAATATGGATTCTCTTGTAAAAACCGTCATTTTTTGCGGAAATAATTTTCTCAAAGAAAGGAGACACTCTAAACAGCGCATTGACTTGAAAGTTGAAGCCGAACAAATCAATGAAGTATTTGGATTGATGCAAAATCAAGGCTATAAAGCAATTGAAGAAACATGTCTCAATTTCTAAGTTGTGAATTTGTTTAAAAGCGGATTTTTGTAAAAGCGCTATATTTTTATCATCAGGCAAGAGCGATAAGTCTATTCTGCGGGCAACTTTTGAGGCATATTTCAACGCGGGGATTTTGCAAAAAGGAGGGGCTTTGTAAAATTCATTCCTCACTTCCCAATAAAACAGATGAGATATTATTTGTTGAAATTTCGGCAAAAGCGAATTTTTAACGAAATACTCATATACCATAAATATAATTTTTATCCTGTCTGTTGTCTTATCGCTTTTTCCTGCAAAAGACATTCCCATAATAGAGTCCATTCTTTGCAAATAATGATACAAGTTTTTGCCTATATAGAATATGCTTTGGCATCTAACGGCATACTGATAATAAAAAAGAACGTCCTCGTATAAGAGACCTTCTGGAAAAGTTAAATTGTATTCGTCTATAATTGATTTTTTATAGA
>JAIRQB010000239.1 GCA_031256695.1 Elusimicrobiota bacterium
CATCAGACCCTCACAGCGAAAGTTATCTTACGCAAATAGTTTTCTCAAATATAGCGGAGTTAGGCGCTGTGATTTTATTGTTTGAAGCGGGTCTTTCTACCGATATAAAAGAATTCGCAAAAGCGGGCGGTTGGGCTACTGCTGTTGCTTTCATAGGAGTATTTTTCCCTTTTCTGTTTGGATTTTTCATTTTTAGGGCTTTCAATTTAGATATAAACAATGCAATTTTTGCGGGCGCAGTGCTTACGGCGACTTCTGTAGGCATTACAGCAAGAGTATTTTTAGATTTAAAAAAACTTGACACAGAGGAAGCAAAAATTGTTTTAGGCGCAGCCGTAATTGACGATGTAATAGGGCTTACCATTCTTGCCGTCGTCTCAAAACTTGTGACAGGCGGCTCTGTGACTGCAATTTCTGTTTTGCAAATCAGCGGCATCGCCGTTTTATTTTTAGTTATAGTTGTAACGCTTGGTCTCTTAATAGTTCCTCTCATATTGAAATATGCCGATAAAATGAAGCAAGACTCCATACTTTTTTTAACGGCAGTTATTGTCTGTTTGCTCGTAGCCGCTCTTTCATTGAAAGTAGGTCTTGCTCCTATAGTAGGCGCTTTTGCCATAGGGCTTGTAATGTCTAATACAAAACACGTAGACGAAATTAAAAAAGGCATAAAGCCAATTTACGCTCTCCTTGTGCCTGTCTTTTTTGTTTTGATGGGCGCTAAAGTAGATATTGGCATTTTCAATCCTGCAACTCCCGGCAATTTGCAAGTCTTGGCTTTAGGCGGCATTTTATTTGTAGCCGCTTATATCGGCAAGGCTTTAGCGGGTTTTGCTGTGTTTAAAAAGGGAATAAACAAATTGCTTATAGGGACCGCTATGGTGCCTCGCGGCGAGGTCGGGTTAATTTTTGCGAGTATGGGTCTTACTATGGGCGTTTTTGCTCAAAATATATACAGCGCTTTAGTGGTAGTTATTATGCTTACCACTTTTGTCACGCCCGTAGTTCTTAAAATTCTTTTGTCAAAGCCGAAATAGAGTCAGGATGTTTAATATCTCAAATATAAAAATTTCTTTTGAAAAAGTTCTTTCGCGTTTAAATTATTCTAAAAGCAAGACAAAACTTGACGCTAAAACAGAAAGGCTGATAAAAGAAATTTTGTCTCTTGCCTCAAAACTGATAAATCCAAAATCAGTTTTAAGTTTTGAAAATATCTTAATTAAAGGCGGCGCTGTTTATTTTGAAAATGGTTATAAGATAGAAAGCGCAGACATTGCTAAACTGCTTAAAAACTCTTTTCAAGTTTGCGGCGCCGCTGTTACTTTAGGCTCGGCTTTAGAAAAAAAACGCGATGATTTTTTATCTCAAAAAGAAACTTTTAACGCTTTGATTTTAGACGCCGCAGGTTCTGTAGCGGCAGAAGAAGCCGCAGAAGTCCTTTACGGGCAGATAAAAGAAAAGCAAAAGACAAAAGGATTTTCTATTACGCGTAGATACAGCGCAGGATACGGCGATTGGAAACTTGATGGGCAAAAGGATTTTTTAATTTGGCTCGGAGCGGATTTAATAGGGATAAAATTAAATGAAAGTTATTTAATGAACCCTGAAAAATCCGTTTCTTTTTTATTAGGGGTAATAGATGAAAATTAAAGATTTCAGCGATTTGCTAAAAGATAGAGTTTTAATAATGGACGGCTCTACCGGCGCCTTGCTTTCTGATAGGGGCTATATGGAAGGAGTGTCCGCCCCTGAAGAACTCAATATAAAATTCCCGCGTCGCATTGCCGATGTCTATTCCTCTTATATAGAAGCAGGCTCAGATATAGTTTTGACAAATACTTTCGGGGCAAATCGTTTTATTTTAGAAAAACACGGGCTGCAAGACAGCGCAGAGGAAATCATAAAGAATGGAGTTCAAATTTTAAAAAAATGCGCAAAGGATTTAGGCAGAGATATTATAGCGGCGGGCGATATTTCAAGCCTCGGCGAATATATGCTGCCTTTGGGAAAATTGTCTTTTGACGAAGCTTATAATGCTTTTGCCGAGCAGGCAAAACTGCTTTCAAAATACGGCGCAGATATAATAGTAATTGAAACTATTACTGAAATTAAAGAATTAAAAACGGCAATTCTTGCGGCAAAAGACAATTTTGAAGGTCCCGTAATAGCGCAGATGACTTTTACAGAAGACCATATTACAGCGACGGGGACAGACCTTGCGGCTTTCGCTTTAACGGCTGAGAGATTAGGCTGCGCGGCTATTGGTTTAAATTGTTCCGTAGGAGCAAAAGAACTCTCTAAAATGGCTGAGGTTTTAATCAGCAATACAAACCTTCCCGTATCTTTTAAACCCAATGCGGGCATTCCGGTTTTAATCAATAAAAAAACAATTTATCCTCAAACGATAGATGAATTTTTAAAATATTCTTTGGAAGTCTATGAGACGGGCGGCAATATGTTCGGCGGCTGTTGCGGAACAAATCCTCAATATATTCAGGCGCTTTCAAAAGAATTGAAAGGTATGAAGCCTAAACAGAGGCGTCAAAGTAAAAAAGCGGACGCTTTTTATCTGTCAAATAGAAATAAAATTTTCAATTTAGATACGGCGGAAAAACCAATAATAATAGGCGAGAGAATAAACCCCACGGGCAAAGAAAAATTGCAGCAAGAATTGTCAAAAGGGCGTTTTTCTTATCTTAAAGAATTGGCGCGCATTCAAAATGAGCAGGGAGCGCATTTAATTGACATAAATACGGGCATTGCTAAAGCGGACGAGGCTCAACTTTTATCAAACGCTTTAATTGAAACTCAAGAAATTGTCTCTATTCCAATCTGTATAGATTCAAGTTCAGCGGAGGCAATAGAGGAATCTTTAAAAAATTGCGCGGGCATTCCTCTTATAAATTCCATAAACGGCGAGGCTTGCAAATTAAAAAAACTGCTGCCTATTTTAAAAAGATACGGCTGTCCCGCCATAGCGCTGACTATTGATGAAAAAGGATTGCCTAAAAATTCAGACGAGCGTCTTAAAATAGCGGGGAAAATTTTAAAAGCCGCCTCTGATTTTGGAATACCCCCTCAAAATATAGTTTTTGATTATCTTGTATTAGCGGCAAGCGCCTCGCCTGAACAAACTCAAGAGACTTTAAAAAGCATTCAAAAATCAAAAGAAATTTATCCAAAATGTAAAACTGTTTTAGGCATTTCAAATATCTCTTTCGGTCTTCCTTCAAGGCAGACAATAAATGCAACTTTTTTGAAGATGGCTATAGAGGTTGGTTTAGATTTCGCAATAATAGACCCCGGCAGAGATTGGAGTATTTTTGACGGGAAGGCAAAGGCGCTCCTTTTAAATAAAGAGAAATCTGTTGAAAATTATTTGGCGGCTTTTGCTAATGTTGAAAAACCCGCCCAAAAAGAAAATCCCGCAGATATGCCTTTGGAGCGGCGTCTATACGAGGCAATTTTATACGGCGACAAAACATCGGCTGAAAATTTAATAGAGAGCATTGTTAAAAACTGCGCCGAGCCTTTTAAAACGGCAAATGAAATTATTTTGGACTCTCTAAACAAAGTCGGCGAAAAATTTTCAAAAAAAGAATATTTTTTGCCGCAAATCATAATGTCTGCTGAAGCCGCTCAAGCGTCTTTTGCCGCGCTAAAACCTCTTTTAAAAAATTCCGCTAAAACGCTGAAAACTGACAAAATAATAATGGCTACGGTTAAAGGCGATATGCACGATATAGGCAAAAATATAGTTGCGGCGGTTTTGGAAAGTTACGGATATGAAATTTTTGATTTAGGAGTAAATGTTGAAGCGCAAGAGATAATTGATAAATCTTTAGAAATTAAGCCCGCTTTTATAGGGCTTTCAGCGCTTATGACTTCCACAATGCTTGAAATGGAAACTGTAATCAAAATGAAATATAAAGAGCATTTGCCCTGCAAGGTCATAGTAGGCGGAGCGGCTGTGACGCAAAAATTTGCAGATGAAATAGGAGCAGACGGCTACGCTAAAAATGCCGTTGAAGCGGCAGACATTGTTAAAAATCTTAAAAGTTAAAATCCTAAATTATGAATTATGTATTCCCTAATTTGTAATTCTTAACTCTTGATTTTTTAATTCTATCTATATGAAATCGGATTTGTTGCGCTTGAGCCGCTGAAAATGCCCGAAGTCAGCCTGTCGTTTTCAAGAGCCTCTAAAGCCTTAATCCTTGCCTCAATAGGCGGGTGTGTGGCAAAAAGACCAGACCATTTTGAAAAAAGCGAGTTTTGTTTTGAGGATTTTAGAGGAGTGGCAATACAAATAGGCGCTATTGTCTCTTTATCATTTAAATTCTCTATTACAGAATGCCCTGAGATTTTTCTCAAAGCATTTATAAGACCATTGGCATTTCCCGTAATTAAAGCCGCAGAAGCATCAGCCTGAAATTCTCTCGTCCTTGAAATAGCAAGCCTTATAAGAGGCGCTATTAAATATCCGTATAAATAAAGAGCAATTGCCAAGACTATAAGCAAAATCTGTATTGCCGCTCCGTTTTTAGAATCGCTCCGCCTTGAGAAAAAAGCGTATCTTAAAACCATCTCAGCCGCTATTACTGAAAATGTGATGCAAACTATGGTGATTAGCATAAGCCTGATGTCATAATTTTTGATATGCGACAATTCATGGGCTATTACGCCTTCTAATTCCTCTTTATTTAAAGTATTGGCTATGCCTTTTGTAAGGACTACGTAAGAATTTTTAGGATTTCTACCCGTTGCAAAAGCGTTTAAATTTTTATCATTTATGGCATAGACTTTAGGCATCGGCAGTTTCGCTTTTTCAGCGAGATTCTTTACCATTCCAATAATTTCAGGGGCATTGCTTTCATTTAATTGAACGGCGCCTGCTGTTGAAAGTATAAAGTTATGACCTGAAAAATAGGAAATGAGGATAAAAATTACAGAAATTACAGCCGCTATAGGCAAAATTTGCATAGCCAGCATATTGGCGGCGTCAATAACATCATAACTTGCGCCCATTTGATTATAGGCGGCTGTCTCTGAGCCTGAAGGCGCAGAAAATAAACTGACTAAAATAATGACGGCATAAATAAGTAAAACGAAGGTTATGGGAAATAAAGCCATAAGCAAAATTGTCTTGCGTCTATTTGCCGCTATAAATTTATTTGTTTTCATTTTTGTCTCCTTTTATTTTTTATTTTGACCGCTTTTCTTGGCGGCATTCTATAAATTTAAGAATTTCACAACTTATAACTCTTTAAGTTTCGTCTTTCTTTTAAATAAAATCCTAATTATTTATACTCCGTCAATATGAAAACAAAATTTTTCGCCCCGATTTTCTTCATTTTTTACCTAATTGAGCCGTCTTTTGCTCAAGAGTCCGCGCTATCGCAAGTTTATAGAGACGGCGATTTATTAAGCGTTCGGGTGGGCAAAAATATGCTGACTTTTGAAACCGCTGTAAGCAATGCGGCAAAACAGAAGGGACTTTCTAAAAGAATAGTCATTCCGCAAGACGGAATGATTTTTTTATTTGAAAAAAAACAGCGTCTATCTTTTTGGATGAGAGATATGCTGTTTCCTATTGATATTGTTTGGATTGGAGAGGGCAAAGTATTGAGTTTTCACGAAAATGTTCCGCCTGAGCCGGGCATTTCTCTGTCTGAACTTACGAGATATTATTCTCCGCCTAATACTGATACAGTATTGGAATTGAAGGCGGGCGATGTCTTGAAATTAAATATAAAAAAAGGCGATAAATTTACTATACGGGAAAAATTGGAGGGCGAAAATGATAAATAGATTGAGAGATGATTTAAAAGTTTTTATGAAAAGCAAAGATATGGAGAGTTTAAATGTAATCAGAGGCATTTTAAATGAAATCAACATAAGAGAGATGAAAAATATAAAAATTACGGACGAGGAGATAGTAAAGGTATTTAGAAGCGAGATAAAAAAGAGAAAAGAAGCCATAGAGAGTTTTGAAAAAGGCGGGCGGCAAGATTTGATAGATAAAGAGAGCAGAGAAATTAAAGTTATAGAAAAATATCTGCCCGCAGATATTACAGATGCAGAACTCATAGATTTGATAAAGAAAACAGCGGAAAACAGCGCCGATAAAAGTTTCGGCGCAGTTATGAAAGCCTCAATAGCGGCAGCCGCAGGCAGAGCCGACGGCAAGAGAATTTCTGTTTTGGTAAAACAGGTTGTTAAATAAGAACTAAAAAAATTACTCTTAAGAGTTAAAAGTAATGTCACCCCCGAGTTGCAAAACGGTATGAAAGGCAACTCAAGAAGGCGGGGGTCTCTGTTAACTAAAACTGCCTTTTCACATTAAAAGTGAAAAGTTAAGGAAAACGGTGGTATTGACAACGTTTGCGGTAAAGACGGTATTGTGGGCGCAAAAGCCTAAACCCACCGTGTCATTGCGTCGTGCGCAATTCTGATAGAGACAAGTGCGCTGCGCAAACGCATAGCGCTGCCGCAATCCATTTTAACTTTATTAAGTAATAGTAAAAGCGTAAGGACATACCAACAAACAAACGCCTCGCAAAACGGGCGTTTTTTTTAACGGGCAAATATGAATGTAATTGAATTAAAAAATGTAACAAAGACTTATCATTTAGAGAGATTAGACGTCCCGGTTCTATTCGGCATTGATTTAGAAATCAAGCGCGGGGAATTTGTCATTATAATGGGGCATTCCGGCAGCGGAAAGTCCACTCTTTTAAATATTTTAGGTCTCCTTGATAAACCCACATCAGGTTCTTTTAAACTCGCAGGCATAGAAATATCAAAATACACAGACGATGAACTCGCCTCTTTAAGAAATCATTATTTAGGCTTTATTTTTCAGCAATTCAATCTTTTAAGCAAACTCACGGCGCTTGAAAATACGGCGCTGCCTTCAATCTATTCAGACTTTTCAGAAGGCGATAAATGCGAAGACCCCAAGAAACTTTTAAAACTGGTAGGGCTGTCTGATAGGATGGAACACCGCCCCAATGAATTGTCAGGCGGACAGCAACAGCGGACGGCTATAGCGCGCTCTCTTATAAATAAGCCTCTCATACTTTTTGCAGACGAACCCACAGGCAATCTTGATTCAAAATCCACAAGCGAAATAATAAAAATTTTAAAACAATTAAATGAAAGCGGCATTACCATAATAATGGTAACCCACGAAAATGAACTCGCCTCTTTTGCTTCAAGAGTAATAAAACTCCAAGACGGTTTGATTGTTTCAGATGAGATAAAAAAAGAATTGGATATAAAAAGCGGCGGTCAGCCCCGCCCTTTTAGAAAAAAGATTTTTTCTCTTTCAAGGATTAAGGATTATTTTTTGCAGGCTGTCCGCTCTCTTATAGGCAATAAAGTCCGCTCTTTTCTTTCTATTTTAGGAGTTACCATAGGAGTGGCAAGTCTGATAGCGATGATGGCAGTAGGCAGAGGGGCGCAACAATCTGTCCAACAGCAAATTGAAAATTTAGGCTCAAATTTATTGACAGTTCAGCCGGGCAATGCTCAAAGAGGCGGTATTTCTGCAGAAAGCGGGGCAAGACTTAGATTTACATATGAGGATATAGACGATTTGCAAAGCAATGTTGAAGGCATTGAAGGAGTTGCAGGCATAATTGCCGGGCGCGCAATGGTTGTAGGAAACGGCAAAAATTACAATACGCGCATACAAGGCTCAAGTTTTGAATATGAAAAAATCAGGAGCATTGTCCCGGAAAAAGGCAGATGGTTTTCAAAAGAAGAAGAGATAGACAGAAAGAGAGTCGTTTTGCTTGGGCGGACGGTAGTTCAGAATTTATACGGCAGCGCAGACTATAATCCCGTAGGCGATTATGTGAAAATAGACAGGAATGATTTTCAAGTGATAGGAGTAATGCCGCAAAAAGGAGCAAGCGGCTGGCGAGATGAAGACGATTTAGTGATGCTTCCTTTGCTTACAACGCTTTTTAGGCTGGCAGGGGATAGATATTTTAATTTGCTAAATGTGCAGGTAAAAAACGGTTTTGATATGAATGAAGTCTCAGACAAAATCACAAAAAGACTTTTGCTGACGCATAGATTTTTGCCTACTCAAACAGAAGCGGTGCAGATTAGAAATATGGCTGAAATTCAAGAGACAATCACCGCTATGACTAAAGCGTTTTCTATGCTTTTAGGCTCTATTGCCTTTATCAGCCTTCTTGTAGGCGGCATCGGCATAATGAATATTATGCTTGTATCAGTTTCTGAGCGGACAAAAGAGATAGGTCTTAGAAAGGCTGTCGGGGCAAACAATAAAGATATTTTATTTCAGTTTATAATAGAGTCTGTTTTTGTCTGTTGCGCAGGCGGAATAATAGGAGTGGCGCTCGGAGTTGGCGTTTCTCTTGTTATCACAAAATTGGCAGAGTGGTCAACGAGCGTCTCTTTTTCCTCAATACTTTTGGCTTTAAGTTTTTCAATAATGATAGGGTTGATTTTCGGCATTTTCCCTGCGAGAAAGGCTTCGCTTTTAAATCCGATTGAGGCTTTGAGGCACGACTGATAAAAGTTAAAAGTTAAAAGTAATGTCACCCCCGAGTTGCAAAACGGTATGAAAGGCAACTCAAGAAGGCGGGGGTCTCTGTTAACTAAAACTG
>JAIRQB010000245.1 GCA_031256695.1 Elusimicrobiota bacterium
GCGCAGGCTTTAAATCTGCATTTAATTTTAAAAGCGTCCTCGCTAAACCGTGACTGATTGCTCCAGCCTGTCCGCTGTTTCCGCCGCCGCGGACATTTATATAAAAATCATATCCTTTAGAACCGCTCCAAATTTCCAAAGGCTTCAAAACAGTCTTTTTATGCCTTTCCAATCCCATAAAATAATCGTCTATTGTTCTATCGTTTATTAAAATCCGCCCTTCGCCTTCAGAAGTTCTAACTCTTGCTATTGCAGTTTTACGGCGGCCCGCCTTTGAATAATTTTGATTAAGCATTTTTTACCTCTTCCTTTTTGGCAAATTGAGCGCCGTGTTTATGAGCGCCGTCTTTATATACTTTCAATCTTTTCAATTGTTTATCTGCAAGTTTATTTTTAGGAAGCATTCCTTTGACTGCAGCCATAAGAGCCTTTTGAGGCGATTTTTCCATAAGAACTGAATAAGGAGTAAGTTTTGCCCCGCCCGGATAGCCCGAATATGTGAAATAGTTTTTCTGTTGAAGTTTATTGCCGGTCAAAAGTATGCTTTTAGCATTTATGACAACTACAAAATCGCCACAATCTAAAAAATTTGTATAAAAGACTTTCTTTTTTCCGCGCAATAAATCCGCAATTTCAACAGCCAGCCTTCCTAAAACTTTCCCTTCGGCATTTATCAAATGCCATTTTCTTTTGATTTCATCAACTTTAGGCAAATAAGTGTTTTTGTTCATTTTTTAGACCTTGTCCTGTATTTTAATTTTGCTGATTTTTTAAGGTTTGTTAAACGATATGAAGTCCAGCGGAGTCTGCTAAAAATACAATGCCCGCTCAATAGGGCGGCATTATACTTATTTATAACTGAAAATCAATAAAAAGGCGCAAAATGCGACGGCTCAAATGAAAATTTCAAGCGGTAAAGTTAGAAAATTTAGAGTTGCAAACGCTAAAAATAAGACTTTTGCAGAAATGCCGCCTGCTGAAACATTAAATTCCCGCATCTGCAGTCAATCTTTGCCTTGTTTGCCTTGTAAGAAGTTTTTTGTTCTCTAATTCACAAGTCCTTAATTTGTCAATTTCTTAAATTTTCTGTCGCTTTTAAGTTATATCCATTGTTTGAGACAATTTTGACATTGCGGAAAGAGCCTATTTCAGCGGGATTAGCGTCCGTTAAAAATGTTTTTCCGTCAATTTCAGGCGCTTGAAAAGATGTCCGCGCTTCAATTTTATAAACGCCGCCGTCTTTGCGACAATTTGAAATAAAAATTTCAGTTTCTCTGTTTTTCAATGCCTCTATTTTTCTTTTAAAAACTTCGTATTGGGCATTTTCCATCAAAATTTTTCTCTCGTTTATATCGGCGGCGCATATTTTTCTATTCATTGAATAAGCCGCCGTTCCCTTATTATCGCTGTATCCAAAAACTCCGCAATATAAAAAATGCCCTTCTTTTATGAAATCCAAGATTTCTTTTAAATCCGCTTTATTCTCTTGCGGAAAACCGGCTATCAGAGAAGTCCTCAACATTATTTGAGGAAATGCCGCTCTGATTTTTTCTATTGTTTTTCTTGTATTTTGGGGGCGTTTCATCAAGGATAGGATTTTTGCGCTTATATGCTGTATAGGAATGTCTAAATACTTGCAGACTTTGGGGTTTTCAGAGATTACTTTCAATAAATCCCCGCTGATATTTTGCGGGTATCCGTATAATAATCTTATCCACTTTAACTCTTGTATAGCCGAAAGTTTTGAGAGGAGTTTGTCTAAAACAGGCGCTCTATACAAGTCTATGCCGTAATTTGACGTATCTTGCGCTATAAGAATTAACTCTTTTACGCCGTTTTCGGCAAGAGCGCGCGCTTCGTCAATCAAAGACTGCATTTTGACGCTTTTATAAGCGCCTCTCAAAGACGGAATTATGCAAAAAGAACAGCGGTGATTGCAGCCTTCCGCTATTTTTAAATAAGCGTATTTGCTGTCTAAAACACGGCTTTTTGCATTGTTTAGACCGCCCGGCGTCCAATCTATTTTTGGAAGCAAGTTTTCTACTAAATCCGTTAACATATGAAGGCTGCCTGTCCCAATATAACCGTCTATTTGCGGAAATTCTTTTAAAATAGACTCTTTGAGAAGTTGAGGCAGGCAGCCTGTTACAAAAACCATTAAATTTTTTTTCTGTTTAAGACGCAGCAAAGCGCGGATAGTTTTTTGAGATTCCATCCTCGCTTTTTTTATGAAAGAACAAGTGTGAACTACAACTATATCGGCTTCTTCAACATTATCTGCAATACCGTAATTGCAATCCCTTAATTTTCCTAATAGATATTGAGCCTCAACAGTATTTTTAGGACAGCCTAAAACTATTAAAGCAACTCTCACTATCTCTGCCTTCTGAGTATTAGAGTTTTAGTTGAATCCGGATTCATTCCTGTATTTTGGTCTATTTCAGAACCGTTAAACAATATCCGCACAGCAAGACCTTTGCCGACTCTTACTCTAAAAGTTTCATTTGCTTCCCACGCCATTTGAGAACCCAAAGGAAGGTCTCCTTCAAAAACCGTTTCGCCGTCAACTCTAACGCCTATCCACACTGTATCCAAAGCGGTTATAGATAAACTTTGCTTGGCAGAATTTGAAGCCAAAGAGACTACATTGCCGCCGCTTTGAGCGGGAGCGGCTGACTGTTGCCGAACAGGAGACGGAGACTGCGCCGTTGCAGTATTTGCCGCGACGCCGGCGCTTGGAATTGTTGCAAGAGGTAAATTTTGAATAGGCGAAGGAGGGGCATTTACAGTAGGCGGCGGAGGCAAAACTGGTTTTGCAGAGACATTTTTCTCTTGAGATAAAGCCGCATTGTCTGTATTTCTCTTTACAGAATCATTTATTTCAGCCATAGAAATATTGTCATTGTTGTCGTCAACTTGACCGGGCTTTCTTGTGTCTGACGAATAAAAATAGACTCCTGCAGCCGAGACGGCAATCAAAAGAATAGTTAAAAACAGCCGTCTTTTTGATTTTATTTTGTCTTTAAAGTTTTCAGTAAATACCCCGTCTTGAGCCTTTGTAGTTTTTACGGCGTCGGCTCCGCTTTTTTCGTCTTTGTTATTTTCTTTTGCTTCCAATTCTTCTTTCTGCGCTTTTTCCAATTGGTATTTTTTCAGCAATTCGTCAAAATTTAATCCAAGATATTTCGCATATGATTTTGCAAAAGAATTGTAATAGACAAGAGCCGTAAAAACGCTTGTGTCGCCGTTTTCTATAGCCTCAAGGTATTTGTGCTGAATTTTTTCAGCCTCGTAAATCTCATCGTAAGAAATTCCCTTCGCCTCTCTAGTTTCTTTCAGTATTTGTCCGATTTCTTTCATTTTTTTACCGCCTAATTTAGTTTTATGACTTCAACGCCTTTTGGAGGCGAGAAATCAAATATTTTCTTATTTGTATTTTGATTTATTTTGTAATTAAACAGAGAGATGTCAATCGTATAAGAATTGCTTTTTACAATCATTCTGCTCGGTCTAAAATTCTCTTTTGATATATAAATTGACATAGTCCAAATTTTATTATTCGGAGACAAAGCCAATATATAAACGCCTTTATCCTCTTTGATAAAAGTTAAAGAGTGAGTTTTTGACATATCGCGCCAACTGTGCGCGAAATTTACGGCTGAAGCCGGGGTAAATTCTGAATTCGTCTGATTGCTCCAATTGTCTATGAGCGCCTGCTTGTTGGAAGGGGTATAGACTGTGACGGCATTTGAATTGATATAAATTTTTTGCTCTTGCGGAGTTTTCTGCGATATAAAGAATTTGCCGGGCTTTAAAAATTTTAAATTCCCTTCAATTGTCTGTCTGCTGCTGTCGGCAAGGTATAAAATTTCCTCCCTGTAATCAATTTCTAAATCGGAAATTTCAGATTCGGCAGAGCGCATATTTTTCAATACAAAATCAAGTTTTTCCTCTACCGCATTCGCTGCAAAAAGCGCGACGGCAAAAGTTGTCAAACATATAAAAACCGTTTTATAGAACAGCAATTTTTTCATCTTTTTGCTTGGAAAATTCATAAATTAAAATTCAATAAATCCTTTGAAAATATCTTTGACAAAGGAAAGCAGCGCTATTCTGTTTTTCTTTAAATTTTCATCTTTGTCCATCACCATTACTTTTTCAAAAAAAACGTCTATGAAAGGCTTTAACTCCAAAACGGAATCAAAAACTTTTCCGT
>JAIRQB010000246.1 GCA_031256695.1 Elusimicrobiota bacterium
ATATAAAGAAAATACAAGAGGAAAACGGAGTTGACGTTGAAATTGACGACGACGGCAAAGTCTATGTCTCAGGCTCTGATTACAATGCTTTGCAAAAGGCTTTAGAAGAAATAAAGGCAATTACAGCCGAGCCTGAAATGGGCAAAATTTATAAAGCAAAAGTCGTAAAAATTATGGAATTCGGCGCTTTTGCTGAGTTTTTGCCCGGCAAAGACGGTTTAATCCACGTCTCTGAAATTTCAGACAAAAGAGTAAACAATGTCGGAGATGTTTTAAAAGAAGGCGAAGAAGTTATGGTAAAACTTACCAAAATAGACAGTAAGACGGGCAAAGTGAGTTTGAGCATAAAAGCGGCAAAAAAAGAAGGAAAGATTTAAATTTGATTAAAAATTCTTTTTCCCCTGTCTTATATCAGATTTTGCAGGAGTAAAAAATGAAAAACAAAGTAAAACTTCTCTATGATACGATGGTTGAAGAAAACCTTTTAGAATTAGAAATCAATTCTAAAGAATATGCTGTTTCAATTAAGAGAAAAAAGAGCGTTGAAAACGCCGCAACCGATACGGCAAGCGAGGCTCAAAATAAGGGCGCTCAAACAAAGGCTCAAAAAAGCGCATCAACTCCTGCCCCAGCCGCTCAAAGCAAAAATAACGCCGCTGAACAGACAGAAAATGCAGACAGCATAAAATCTCCCATTTCAGGCATTTTTTATAGAGCGCCGTCGCCTGCAAGTCCGCCTTTTGTAAATGAAGGCGATATTGTAGAAGCAGGGAAAGTTATTTGTATTATAGAGGCGATGAAAGTGATGAATGAAATCAAGTCTCCGTCAAAAGTAAAAATTTTAAAAATCTGTTTAGAGAATGCTAAATCAGTAGCGGCAGGGCAAGACATTTTTGAGATTGAGAAAAGTTGAGAGTTAAAGGAGTTTTTCCATTATGAAAGAACAAATAAAAGAATGCAGACTTTTAGGTTATCCTATATGGAAATCGGTAAAAACAGATTTTTATTCGCGTCGCTATTTCTTTAAGCAAAAAATTTATGAAAGTATAAAAGTTGATAGGATTTTAGACGCTGTTTTCAAAAAGATTGATTTGGTAAATGGGGGGAGGGGGGAGCGCAATGCTGAAAATTCTAAAGTTAAGACGGATTTTCAGCAAGAAGTTTTAGATGCAAAGCCTGCAATATCTGAAACTTCTAAAACCAACAAAGAGATTCGCTCTTCGGAATGTTTTTATAAATTTATCGCTCTTTGCAATCCGTCAATGAAAATTTTAGACATCGGTTGCGGAGCAGAGCAGCCTCATTCGCAAAAAATGCGAGAGCAAAATCTTCAGCCTAAAACTTGCGATTATTATGACAACTGCGATTTTTTTGGAAATTTTAACGATATTGAGTTTGAAGAATCTTTTGACGCTATTTGGGCTTCGCATGTTTTAGAGCATCAGCCGAATGTCAATTTATCTCTTAACAAAATACGCTCTATCTTAAAAGAAGACGGGATTTTAGCCATAACAGTCCCGCCTCTAAAACATCAAATTATAAGCGGTCACGTATCTCTATGGAACGGCGGATTATTACTCTATCATCTAATACTTGCCGGTTTTGATTGTAGAAACGCTTCTTTAAAACAATACGGATACAATATATCGGTTATTTTAAAGAAAAAGACTATTGATATTAGGGAAAAATTGAATTACGGCGTAAATGATTTAGAAATAATAAGAGAGTTTTTGCCGCCGGCAATAAATTTCAAAAATAGCCCCTATCATAGCGGCAGAGAATTTGACGGCGATATTTCTGCAATCAACTGGGACTAAACAAACATTGTATTTTCCGCTCCATTGATTTTCACTAAACAGCAAAATCAATGGACTTTTGAATACTTCCAAAGGAGGATAAAACAATGAAAAATCTTTTAAAGTTTGCAGTTATTTCTTTGGTTTTTGTTTTTGCTGTTGCAGCGGCATCGGCTTTCCCAACTCTTAAAGGTTTATTGGATTCAACTGCTGAAAAAGCGGTTAACAAAGTAAGCGATAAAACAAGCGAAAGAATAGACAGAACAATAGATAAAGAAATAGAGGAACAATTAGAAGGAAAAGCCGAAGCAAAAACAGATAAAAAATCTGAAATTGGCAATGATAAACAAACAGGTAAGGATGCTTTAAGCAGAATTTCTACGCCAAATAAAGACAGGGCATATTCTGAATTTGTCGGAGAAATGAAGGCGGTTGGCAAAGACGGAACAGTTTATTCTATGCCAGGCGCAAAGACTAAAATGCTACTTATCAAAGATTATGGACTTGGCACTGTTAGTTATTCTGATGCTATTTGCATTACCTTTGAGAAAAAAAATAAAGAAGGAAATGTTGTAGAAACCGGGTTCCTTGATAAAAAAGATTTTATTATTACTTTCAAGCCAAATGGAATAGCAAAGGCAGTCCATATAACAGAAAACGGCAAGTTCGGTTATCTCTTGAAACGTGAAAGAGAGGATATCGCAAAGGGCT
>JAIRQB010000248.1 GCA_031256695.1 Elusimicrobiota bacterium
ATTGTAATGACGCAACTGAGCGTTTGAGCCGACATTTAAATTATAGCCCGTATTAGAGGAATTTACCGTCAAAACGCTGTCATAAATATAATTTTGCCCGCCGAACATTTTGCCCGTCAAAGCGATTTCAGTATTGCCCGCAGTCTGTTCAAAAATCCCGTCAAATTTTGACCCGTCGCCCCTCATAGTAAAATTGCCTAAACTGCTTTTTAAAATTTTTGAAACTCCTTTTATTGTCCCGCCGTAATTTAAATTCCCGCCCGCTATTTCTATATCTATATAACCTTTGGCGGAAATATCTCCGTTATAGGTTAAATTGAAAGCGGAGTCCGCTGAATTTGTTTTCTCTCCGCTGGTATTAGGCAAATATCCAAAAGTCAATTTTGTTTTTAAATCCTCTAAATTGCCCGGGTTTAAATAAACATTGCCGCCGATAATAATATAGCCTGAATAATACTGGACATAATTGAAAATGTCGTCTACGGCGCTGAAATTAAAAGTAGGAGACCAATCTGAAATGATTTCGCCTTCAAGTTCCGCTCCTCTCATTACATTGATTTCTTTTACAAAGGCATTGCGGGCGATATAGAGAGCGGCTTTGTTGCCTTTGAGAGTTCCCGTAATGTCAAATTTAGAAACAAGAGCGCCTTCAAGTTCAGGCAAGAGAGCGTCCATATCCCAAGAGAAAGGATTCCAATAAGGATTTACAGAAGCGTCGGGGTCAAAAGAAGCGCGCCGCCTCATATATGAGCCTCTGTATTCATACATATCGCCTAAAACATTGTCGCCGAAATCAAAACGGGCGCCGATGCCGCCTGCGCCCATAGAAGTCAACTGCCCCCGCAAAATTATATTGTGTTCTTTGCCGTAAGAGACTAAAAGAGCGGAATTGTCTCTGCCGTTTGAATAGATTTTTGCCGAACTTCCAATGCTTAATTTATTATTCCAGCCGTCAATTCTAATGCCTGCGCTTGCATCGCCGCTTTGTAAAACTTCTCCATTCATAGAGACTGTATTATTAGTTCCATAAATATGTAATCCGATAGTCCAAGGAGTCAAATTGTATTGCCCGCTCAAATATGCGGTCCCCGCATCATTTCTTTTATAAAAATTGTCAGAAACCGAAATGTTTGCATTGTCTTTATAAATAGAGCGTCCAAAAAAGTTCTTGCGGTCTATTGGAATGCCTATATCTTGCAATAGGGCAAGTTCTGCTTCCATAAAAGTATTCCAGTTGCGCCAATTCTGATGGCTCATCATAGAATTGCGCAATTCTAAATGGCTTAAATCTGAATTTTCCCCTTCAAAACCTCTTATAGGCAAACCAACTACATTATTAGGATTGTTGACGCTGTGAATTGCTCCGTCTAAAACGGCAAGAGTTTCAGGTCCTTGAAAAAATGCAAATCCGCTTTGTTCTGAATCGCTTAAAGAAGAATCGCCTTGTCTTATAATTCTAAAATCCGACGCCGTATAATCAATGAAATCTGAAAGGCGAACCTTTTGATTTGCTTGAGCGCGGTTTCCAAAAGAATCATAGAGATAAAAATCAAATTTATTTAAATTTACGCCGTCATATTCTTGAAAATATAAATCATTGCCGCCGTATTTATAATATTCAAAACTCATAATCCCCATAGCGTGTCCTAATTCGTGGACTAAAACGCTCACCATACCGTCAGTCAAACCGTTATTAGGCAAAAGCCTCATATCCTCAAAACTCCAGCCCGAAGTATCATTCCAAACATAGCCCAATTCCTCTATGGACTGCCCCATATAATCAAGCCAAGGGAAACATAAAACGCCTATTTGTATTTGAGCGAAAGCCGTGTCATTATAAGAGGGATTTCCAGCGGGGTCTATGAGAGAATCGGCGGTATTGCCGTAAATTGCATTGACAAGAGTTGTCCGTCCTGAACCGTTAGCGCCGTAATCGGCTATTGCCGAATCGTTTAAATAATTAAAAAGCCCTATTGATATTTTAACGGGAGCCGAATTGCTCGGAGAATTGCCTAAAAGATTAGCCCAATAGAAAGCGGCATTTTGTATGGCATTATTGTGCTGAGGGACTAAATTCCAAAAGAACTCATCGCCTTGCGGGTTTTGACCCAGCGCATAGTATTCGCCTGCTGAATCTGCAATGTCAAATTCAAAAAGGGGAGCGCCTGATAGTCCATTGACTATCAAAGAATGGCGGCTGTCAGCCGTTTCAAAGAAAAGAAAAATAAATAAGAATGATAAAAGAATGTTTTTTTTCACTTTGTCTTTCCCTTTTGTTAATTAAATGACGCCTCTTGTTTTGACCTTCAGCCTGCCTGCCTAAACAAACCCGTTATCCCTTTTGTTAATTAAATGAAACCTCTTGTTTTGACAGCGCTCTATATGCTTGCCCCGTAAGAATTCATATAAGCGCAATTTACGCATTCTTTTTCTAAAGGCAAGGCGCTGTTTAAAAAACTATTTCTAATCGCCCTGCTTTTTTTGCAATTTACTATTTTACTGCCTTCTACAAAAACATTTCTGCAAAGTTTTTCTTTTAAAAAAGGCTGAAATTTGCAACAGATTACAGTATTTCCATCTCCGTCTATTGTCAACTGCCAAGGCTGAGCGCATTTTCTTTGAGCGCTAAAGCCGAAAGGCGCGGGGAAAAATACTGAAAATTTTGAAAACATTTTTGGAGCGGCTTTATAACCGCTAAAACAGATGCCTTTTATCTTGCTTTTACATTCATCTATAAGTTGCGAATAAACTAAATCATCGTCTTTTTTAATAGTTTCAGAATCATCATTGCTTATAATGTCTGCTGAGCATAAATTGAATTTTAAAGAAAGACAGCCGCTCTCGCGGCACATCTTAATAATGTCTATTAAATCAGCAAAATTATTTTTAGCGGCTTCTATCAATTTAGTTTTAGTAAGCACAAAAGAAGCGTTTATTGGAAAAAATTTAGACGCTTGCGGCAAAATAAAAGAAAGTTTCTCTTTTGTATTGTCATAGACTGAAACTTGGACATCGCTAATACCTTCCCCCCGATGAGCCGATAAATCTCTTGCCAAACCTTGCTCCAAAAGACAGCCGTTTGTAATCATACCGACAAGATATTTTGCTTTACGCAATGTCCTTACTATTTGCGGCAAATCTTTATTTAAACAAGGCTCCCCGCCGCTTATTACAAAAAGCAGAGTTTTTTTAACTAAATCAAGGCTTAAAATTTTTTGTAAAGCGGGAAGAGTTAAATCACCTTCACTCCCCGTAGTATCGCTTCCCCCAAAAATGCAAAAAGAGCATTTCAAATTGCATCGCTTTGAAACTATTAAACTCACTAATGGAGGATAAATGACAGGCATTCCTCTGTTGCCGCTATGGTCATTTTTGAGTTGCCCTATATGTTGCAACGGCTCAAGAATGACACTGTTCCCCAACGTATCGCCTAAAAAACCGAAATGCGCTTTTAAATAGTTAATAATAGCGCCGAGCCTCAAGCCGAAACCGAATTTGCCGCTTTTTAAAAGATTGAAATATCTAAACAATCTATCCGCATCCATTCTATATGCCTTCCGCTTCGGTTTTATGAAACCGTCTATATATTTGCCCCGTAAGAATTCATATTAGCGCAATTTATGCATTCTTTCTCTAAAGGCAAATCAGCATTTAAAAGACTGCGTCTTACCGCTTTAGCCTTTTGGCAATTTACCGCGCCATCGCCTTCTATAAAAACATTTCTGCAATGTTTTTCTTTTAAAAAAGGCTGAAATTTACAACAGCTTACAGTATTTCCATCTCCGTCTATTGTCAAGTTCCAAGGATGAAAACATTTTCTTTGAGCGCTAAAGCCGAAAGGCTCGGGGAAAAATACTGAAAATTTTGAAAACAATTTTGGAGCGGCTTTATAACCGCTAAAACTTGCGCCTTTTATTTTATTTTTACATTCATCTATAAGTTGCGAATAAACTAAATCATCGTCTTTTTTAATAGTTTCAGAATCATCATTGCTTATAAT
>JAIRQB010000097.1 GCA_031256695.1 Elusimicrobiota bacterium
GCCATAATAGTAATTACAAACAATAAAACTGAAAGACAAAAATACAGCGTTTTATTTGACGCTATTTCGTCTTTGATGCGTGCAAACAACATAACAACAAAGTTTTTACTCATTTCAAACCTCTCTCATTTTTTGTTTATTTTTTTTTCAAATTTTTTACCTAAAAGCATTAGGGCAATTTCCTCAAATAAGTGTTTTCTAAAACAAAAATCAAAATCAAAATCAAAAAAGCGGCAAAAACAAAAGGCTTATACATTTCATTGTATTGGGTAAATTGCTTATCTTCTATATCGTCTTTTTCTAAAGCGTCTATTTGCTTCATTATATTTTCAAAAGTTTTAGCGTCAGTGGCTCTGAAATACTCTCCTCCCGTATTTGCGGAAATTCTCGTCAAAACATCTTCATTTAATTTATTTTCCGTATCTCTAACTTCTTGTCTCCCAAAAAAAGGATGGTCTACTACATAAATCCCGCCTTCAAGGCTGCCGACGCCTATGGCGTAAATTTTAATATCGTATTGAGCGGCTATTTCTGAGGCTGTGACGGGGTCAATTTCTCCCATATTATTATTGCCGTCTGTGATTAAAATTATAACTTTGCTCGGCGCTTTGCTTTCTTTTAGACGGTTGACGCCCGTCATAATAGCAGAGCCGATTGCCGTCCCGTCAAGCCCCGTATCGCCGATTTCTATACTTCTTATAAATTCAACAAGAGAGTCTTTGTCGGTAGTAAGCGGGCTTTGAGTAAAAGCAAGACCGCTGAAATTTACAAGCCCTATCCTGTCAAATTTCCTTCCTTTTACAAATTCCTCTGTGACTTTTTTAGCGGTCTGCATTCTGTCTAAAGGTCTAAAATCTATAGCCCGCATACTTGAAGATGTGTCAAGGACTATCATTATATCTATGCCTTGATTTGCCGAGACCTCAAAAGTTTTTCCTTTTTGAGGACGCGCCAAAGCGATAATTAACAAGACGGCGGCAAAGTATTTCAGATATTTTAAGGCTTTTAAAAAGACCGCTTTTTTAGATTGCTTGACGGCGGCAAAAGAAGTCCTTGAAAATTGCAAAGACGTCTCATAATCCTCTTTTTTAGAAAAATTTATTCTTCTAAAAATGAATGCCAGAAGCGCTAAAAAAACGATTAAAAATATTGGATTTGCAAATCTCATAGTTTTTCTAAAAGTTCCTTTGTAAATTTAAAACTCTCTTTAATTTCTTTTTCCTCGGGCTTAAAAGCCGCATATTGAGCCAAAACAAAAACTTTTAAATAGGATTTAAATTCATTTACATTTATAGATTGCGGAAGTATTTTTTTGACAACTTCAAAAATCTCCGCCGAAGTCATCTCTAATGCATTGAAATTGTATTGTTTTGAAATATACAGCCTAAAAATTTCAGACATTTTGTAATAGAAAAGACGCGGCTCTGTTTTTTTTAGAGGGCTTTGATAGAGAGTTTCTAAATCTTTTAAAGCGGCTGTTTTGGGGTCTAAAATTATATCCTCTTTTTTGTTTTTGCTCTTTAACAATTCAGAGCGCGCCGCAAAAATGCAGACAATTAAGAGGACGGCTGAAAAAATTATAAGGACGATATAAATAGTTTTAACCGGCAGTTTTTTTAGCGGTTTGATGTCTTTGATATTTTCAGCGGGAGCAGTTCCCAAAATGCTTTTAATTTCAAAATCCGCCGCCGGCGTAAAAAATAGATTGTTTGAGCCGTCCGGATTTATATAAAAAACAGTCTGCGGCTCTATTTGCAAAACTCCCGTTTTATAAGCGGCAATTTTAATGTCAATTTCATAAATATTTGCCGCTGGGTCAATATGTTTTATTTCAAAACCTAAAACGTCAAAAGAGGAAAAAGAGAACTTTTGAGAAGCGTTTATATAAGCGCCTTGGGGGAGTTGCGCTTTAACTTTTAACGATACGATATCGCCTACAAAAGCGGAACTTTTATCAAAAGAAATGCTGATATTTTCTTGCGCCAAGGCGGGTTTTGAGAGAGAGAAATATATAAGAAGTAAAAGTATAAATTTTGAAATTTTAAGCACTATTTGCCTATCCTTCTTTCTCTTTCTTTGAAAAATTTTATCAGAGGCTGTATATAGGAAGCGCCCGTATTTAAACTTATAAAGTCAGTCTTGTTTCTGTTGAAAATCTCGCGGGTCTTTTCGTCAAATTGCAAACTCTCCCGTTTAAAAGAAGCGGCAATTTCAGCGCTGTCTATTAAAACTCTCTCTTTAGTTTCAGGGTCAATGGATTCAAAAAGCCCTATATTTGGAATTTCTTTTTCTCTGTCGTCGTCTATCTTAATGCAAATCAAATCGTGTCGCCTTGCTGTGACCGCTAAATCCCTTTCATAATTCTCATCTTGAAAATCAGATATTAAAAAAATCACCGCTTTTCTGCGCCAAATTTCATTTATGGCTTTTAAAGCGGCGGATATAGAGGTTTTATTGCCGCTCGGTTTAGGCGCTAAAATCTCATTTATAATCCTCAAAATATTATTTTTGCCTTTTTTGGGAGGAATTATTGTCTCTATTTTATCCGTAAAAGAAATCATTCCCGCTCTATCGTTATTTTTGAGAGCGGAAAAAGCCAAAACGGCGGCGACTTCCGCCGATATTTCAGATTTAAGTTTTTCTTTGCTGCCGAAATACTGCGATTTTGAAACGTCAATTAAAAAAATCACAGTCAATTCTCTTTCTTCTGCGAATAATTTTATATAAGGCTTGTCGTGGCGCGCTGTGACATTGCGGTCTATGCTTCTAAAATCATCGCCTATTTGATATTCCCGAACTTCTGCAAATTCTATGCCTTGCCCTTTAAAAACGCTTTGATATTGCCCCGCAAAAACCTCATTGACGAGTTTATTAGAGCGGATTTCAAGACGCTTTATTTGTTTTTTTAAAATTTCCTTTGTTTTGTCTGTCTGCATTTTTAAATCCTTAATACTTTTATTTCAAAGCGCAATTTTTCTCAATCTTTAAGCGCTCCAACAATTTTTTTCTTGCGGCATTTAGAAAATCTTTCGCTTGAGGAGATAGATAATCGGGGTAAGTCCAAGGGAGTTTTATAAAACCGTCTTTTTTAGAATATATTGTAGTCACTTCTGCGTATATTCCTTTTGAAAGATAAATCCTGTGGCTGTAATTTTTTGTAGTGGCAAGCACTACATTGCTTTGAGCGATATAGCCGGGGTCTATATTGATAATCCTTTTTGAATTCACTGCCAATAAATCCTCTATGGAATTTGTAAAAACTTTAATGTCTGAGATGACGCCTGAAAAAATTAAATTTTCAAAAGAAATCCAATACCTTTTAATATCCGCGCCCATTTCATCATTATAATAGGCGCTGTAATCAAAAGGCATACTTGCGCTTTTCATATCTATTGCGCCGAATTTTTTTACAAGTTTGTCAAAAGCCTTATCTTCGGCGCTTTTATCAGCAGACAGTATGCCGCAGAAAAGTTTCACTTTTTTATCAGGAAATATCTGTCCCATTTTTCCTCATTTTCTACATTCTATTTGCCGCAAGTCTTTTTGTATTTGAGCGGCAATTTTTGTTTAAGAATGCCGCTGTTTTTAATTATAAAGTTTGCGGCAGTTAATATATTGCGGCAAATAGACAGAGGTTTTATTGTTTGCTCTTTTACAAGTTTCTGCTGCCTTTTGCCGTGTCCTGTCAAAAGTAAAATCCCTTTCCCGCCCATATTAAAGCCCGTCAAATAATCTCTAACGCTGTCGCCCGCCGTATAAGATTTTTTTAAATCTAAATTGAATTCTTTTGCCGCTTGCAAGACCATGCCTGTTTTAGGTTTTCTGCAGACGCATTTATCCTCGTCTATATGCGGGCAAAAATAAAGCCCGTCAATTTTTGCCCCGCGCTCTTTTAACAAAGATAAAAATCTTTTGTGGACGGCGGTTAAGTCGTTTAGAGTAAATTTGCCTCTGGCTATGCCCGATTGATTGGTAATGACTATTATTTTAAAGCCCGCTTTACGCAATTTATTTATAGCATTTGCCGTATGAGAGTATAATTTTACCTGCTCGGGCGATTTCAAATAGTTTTTGTCAAAAATTAAAGCGCCGTCCCTGTCTAAAAAGACTGCAGGACTTTTAATATCTTTTCTTCCCATAAATCCTTTCCATACTCAAAAATGGGCGAAACGCTTAAAACGGCGAATTTCGCCTTCATATCCGCGCTTGCGGCTTTTTCTATTTTTACGGCGTCTTTTGCCGTGACAATCACAATGCCGTCTGCGCTTTCAAAAACTTTCTCTAAACTCTGTCTTGTAAAATTGAAATGGTCTCTAAACTGGAAATGTCTCTCTATTTTAAAGCCCGCTTTTTTTAGAGAATTCTTAAATCCGCCGTCAAAACCTATGGCGCTTAAAGAATAAAACTTTTTATCTTTATCTTTTTCTATATCAAAATCGTCTAAAAGATTTAATTGTTTAAGCCTATATCCGCCGTAACGGCTAATAATAGGCTCTGCATTTGAAAATTCTTTAATTTTGCTTTTTATATAAGAAATTTGTTCCGCGCTTGCCGCATCTGAATTTGTAATTATTATCAAATCCGCTCTTTTTAAAGCGTTTACAGGCTCTCTTAAAATCCCCGCGGGAATTAAAAAACCGTTCCCAAAAGGGTTTGCCGCATTTATACAGACAATATCCAAATTTCTGCTTATATGCCAATGCTGAAATCCGTCGTCTAATATATAAAAATCAGTCTTTGTTTCATTTTCAAATTTTAGAGCGTTTGAAAATCTGTTTGCGCCGATTATCACAGAGGCTTGCGGAACGCTTTTTGCAATTAAAAGCGCTTCATCGCCGCAAGAGGCAATGTCTGCATTTAAAGCGCCGTCTTTTAATAAAACAGGCTCTTTGCTTTTGCGCCCGTATCCGCGCGTTAAAACAGCCGCTCTTTTATTGCGCCCCGCGGCAAATTTAGCAATTTCAATTACCAAAGGCGTTTTGCCCGTTCCGCCGCAAGTTAAATTTCCGACGCTAATTACAGGACGGGAAAGTTTTTTAGGTTTGCTTAAAGTTTTATCCGCTCCGCGTAAAAAACTGTATAAAAACGATAATGGATACAATGCTCTATTCACTTTTTTCTTTTAAAACTTTTTTGTTTTTAGATTGCAATTCCCAAAGTTTTATGTATTTTAAAGCGGTATAAAAAAAACTATACAGCATCGCTAAAATAAAACCAGCGATGCCGTCTAAAAAGCCTTTTTTTAAAATAAACATTTTCAAAAACATATTCAAGGGATTTATGATGAGATTGTAAAAATGAAATCTCTTGCCTTGTTCATACATCTGCGCGGCGCTTAAATCAGTATAAAAGTCAGACTTTTGTATAAAATTTTTTATGCCGCTGTAAGAATAATGCAGTATATCGCCTTTAAAATAAAATTTTTTACCGCCTCTATAATCTATATCCTCGTGAACCGATTGATTTTTATAAACAGCCTTGTTTTTATCAAATAAAATCGGATGCCTGTAATCCGGATACCACCCTGAATGCATAATCCATTTATCAATAAACATAGTTTTGCGCGGCGCCAAAAATATATCAGCGCAAGGCTTATCTTTTATTTGCTCTAAAATTTCTCCGCGCAATTTATCTGAAATTCTCTCGTCTGCATCAAGACATATCACCCAGTTATAAGAGAGGCAAGATAGAGCGAAATTTCTTTGAGCGCCGAAATTTTCAAATTTGTGTTTTATAACTCTTGCGCCTAAACTTTCGGCAAATTCCGCCGTTTTATCAGAACTGAAATCGTCAACAACGATTATTTCGTCTGCAAAAATAAGGCTTTTGATGCAATCTTTAATATGCCTTTCGGCATTTTTGACGATGATATAGGCTGATGTTTTCATTGTTTGATTGTTTTTAGGTTTTTTGCCGTGTTGTTTTGGCGGGAATTTTTGACTTAAACCGCAATATCTTTATTGCGGAGCGAGGGATTACCCTAATATTTTTCTGCCAAGCGAAATGTATTTGCTGGCAGTAGATGTAAAAAAGACTTCAGCATATTGCATTTTATGCCCCATAACGGCTCCCCAATATTGATTTATCCCTTGCGACAGCGCCGTCCAATCGTTTTTAGTCTGTTCATAACGCTCTATAATGTTTTTCTTCGCTTCCCATTGAGCGCTTATATCAAAAACACAATTGGGGATTATCGGCGACCAAATTCCATATGCATAAACAGTAAAACGCAAATCTATATCTTTTCTTATCTTTACGAGAGCCCGCGATAATGCGATGTGGTCTGGGCAATTGTCAAACCAAAAAGGCAGAAAAACTGTTTCCGGCTGTATTTTGTCAAAAAGTTTTACAAGAATTCCGCAAAAATTCTTGTCCGCTTTTAAGCCGTTGTTAGGGAACTGAAAAAAATGACTTCTTTTTATGCCTAATAAAGACGCCGCTTTTTCAGACTCTTTCATCCTTTGAGCGCCTTCGCTGGTGCAATAAACTATTTCAAAAGACGAAGAATTGCGCGCATTTTTCAAAAGAACTCCCGCGCAGCCTATAGCCCAATCTTGCTGATTAGGCGATAAAACCAAAACTTTTCCATCGGGAATTTTATTGTCTGACGGTATGGAATAATGCAAATACGGCTGGATATGCTCAAACAATCTATGCAAATTACGGTTTTTCAAAGCGCTCATAATCTATAACCCCCAAGAAATGTCTAAATAACGGACTGATTTTGGCGGATTTTATAAGATTTTTATAGTAAAGACAATTTATCGGCGTCGGAAAACAGAGGTTTTTTGATTGTTGCGAACTCCAATACGGGCATTGGAGTTTAAAATTTACGGCATTGCTGTTTAAAAAGGTTAAGGTGTGTTTTTAGTATAATCCTAAACATTGCAGTTGAAGTTAAAGTCATTCTAAAAATTAAAAAAGGAGGATATTTATGCTGATGTCAACTTTGTTATTGGCTGTAATAATATTTTTTGTTTTTATATTTATAACTAATTCAATAAAAATAGTTAGACAATATGAAAAAGGCTTGGTTGAAACTTTGGGAAAATATACGGGGACGAGGAATTCAGGTCCTAATATCTTAATTCCGTTTTTCCAAAGAATGATAAGAGTGGATTTAAGAGAGCGGGTGATAGATGTCCCGCCGCAAAGCGTAATCACAAAAGACAATGTGTCGGTAGTAGTTGACGCCGTGATTTACTTTCAAGTTACAGACCCCGTGAAAGTCGTCTATAACATTGAAAATTTTGCGCTAGCCGCTCTAAAACTTGCTCAAACAAATTTGAGAAATCTCATAGGCGATATGGAATTAGACAGCACTCTGACCTCAAGAGAAAAAATCAATTCTCAACTTAGGATTGTAATGGACGAGGCTACTGATAAATGGGGGGTAAAAGTTACAAGGGTAGAAATACAAAAAATAGACCCGCCCCGAGATATTACAGACTCTATGTCTAAACAGATGAAAGCGGAAAGAGAAAAAAGGGCAAATATATTAGAAGCGGAAGGTTTGAGGCAAGCCGCCATACTTAAAGCCGAAGGCGCAAGACAAGCGGTAATTTTAGAGGCTGAAGCCACAAAAGAGAAGCAAGTTTTGGAAGCAGACGGCGAAGCGCAGGCTATAAAACAAGTAGCCGATGCCGAAAGATACAAAATAGAAGTGATTTATAATGCCATTCACGGCGGAAAACCCACTAATGACCTTATAGCAATTAAGTATTTAGAGGCTTTAGAGAAAGTAGCAAACGGCAAAGCGACAAAAGTCTTTTTGCCTTTAGAAACTATGGGCGTCACCGCTTCTATAGGCGGAATTGCGGAACTTTTCAAAGACAATATAAAGGATTTGCAAAAGACTCCGTCAAAGGAATTGAAATAGTTTGAATAAGAGCAAATATTAAGAAAAAACAGACAAATAAAAGAGCAGGTTTTGGAAGTTCAAGACCTGCTCTTTTAAAATTCTATCCGTATTTTTCTGAAAGCAGTATGAGATATTTCTGAAAGTAAGAAAGTTCTTTTGCCATAAACAGCAAAGGAACTTTATAAATATCAAAAAATAGAGAGCGAGGAGAAGACAAAAATGCAATGGTCAAGAATCAAGTTTTATATTGGAGCGGTATTAGGCATTATTATTTTATTTTTGTCTGTTTTTATGAGAAAGGGAAAATATCAATGCCGGTTTTCTTTTTAAATGTTTTAACTATATCGCCAAATCAAATTTATAGCGGGCAGAGTTTTGGTCTCAAAATTGACGGCAAAACAATTGAAGCCGCAGATAAAAACGCTTATTTAACTTTTAATTTAGGCAATGATAAAAAGGAAAAATACAAATATGCCAGTATTTTCATTTCAGAAATTAAAGCGCCGCTTTCTATCGGAATCATTCCAAAGACTGAAAAGCGCAGCGGTTTTGACAATAAAAATTTAAAAGCGCTAAAACTTTCAAAAGGCAAGAATAGCGTAATGATAGATAATGGAATATGGACGGAGACAATGCTGGTTTTTCCAAATGCCAAAGGGGCGCGGTTAAAAATAGACAAAATAATGATGACGGAACATTATCCCGCTTCCGCGCATAAAGCGCCGCTTTTTATATTTTTATGGAGACGTTTTTATACAAAAATTCCTTCTTTGCCATACTCAAATCCTTTTATCAGATTAAAGAAATTGAATTCATTTTTTGAAACGCTCTCCGCTTCTTTTCTAAACAAAGATATTGTTGAACTCATTTATAATAGATGGAGAGAAATCCCGCCGCTTTACAAAAAATCTTTTCTTGTAGTTTTCATCGCTTTAAATCTTGTTTTTCTCTTTGATACCGTTAATTTTATGTTTCACAATCACGATTGGAATTCTATGACTGTCGGCACTGCGACAACGGGGTGGAATATAAAGCAGGGGAGATATTCGCCGCGCTTTATATCGGCGATTTTACAGCGCAATGAAATACTGCCTATTGGAATAAATGTTGCGTCATTTATGGGTTTTTCTCTTGCCGCTGTTTTGCTTTGCATATATTGGAAAGTTCCTAAAAATCTATTCTCTTATAGTTTGATTGGATTATTGATGGCATTGCAACCGTATATAATTGCCGAAATGTTTTTTAAACTTGAATTGCTCAGCAGAAATATGTGGTCGCCTTTTCTTATAATTCTTGCTTGTATCATTAGCGGAAAAGCAAGTAATTGCGGTATTGCAGATAAAGAAAATTTAGCAAAGCACAACGGCGGCAACAGCGCAGCGTCTGCTCCGCATTTGATAAAGAATTTCTTGAAGAATATGCATATCCTCAGAGCGCGCCTATCATTGCACCCGTATCCCCGCCTTAAGATCG
>JAIRQB010000134.1 GCA_031256695.1 Elusimicrobiota bacterium
CTGATAAACTTTGAAGTATTTCAAGATTTTTAACGGCAGGCGCATCTAAATACATAGAATCGCTTGCTTTCGCATACTTTATGAAAGTAAAAATCCCAGCGCGCTGATTATGGCTTTCCTTTATATAAGACAAAACCGCGCCGCAAACGGCTGTTAAATTTTTATCGTCAAAACGGAATTTTTCCTCAAAACCGCGCCCAAAAGTTTCTTCAAGTTCTGCGCTGGATTTCTCTATATTGAAATAAAAGTCAAAGACTCCGCTTATTGTTTTTTGATTTTGAGACAAGATTGATATGAGAGTTTTGTTTTTGAGGCTTTTTGAAGGGACTATTATTTCATTAGGATTGTATTTATTTAACTCGGCGGGAATTGATTTTAAATCAGTCAGCCCGCAAAAGAAATCGCCCGTAGATATATCGGCGGCGGCAAAAGAACCTTTTTTTAAATCTTCGTCAAAAAAGACAGACATTAAAAAATTATTCTCTTTGCCGTTTAATAAAACTTCGTCTATTACGGCGCCGGGGGTGATTACATTGGTAATGCCTCTTTTTATTATGCCTTTGGCGGCTGAGGCTTCTTCTAATTGGTCGCAAATTGCGGCTTTTAAACCCTTTGATATGAGTTTTTTAAGGTATGGCGCAAGATTGTGATGCGGAACTCCGCACATATGCATACCGTTTCTGCGCGTAAGAACTACTTCTAAAACAGGAGCGGCTTTTAAAGCGTCTTCTGCAAACATCTCATAAAAATCGCCAAGACGAAACAATAAAATGCTGTCTTTATATTGCGATTTTATCTCCCAATATTGCCGCATAAGAGGCGTCAGATTGCCGTTAGTTTGAGTATTCTCTTTAATTTTTCTTCTCCTTTGTAAAACTGATATGTAATCATTATTGCTTTCACGTGGCGGGCGGTTTCATTAAAAGGCATATCCTCTGCTGAAATTCTTTCATTCGCATTTACAAAAAACACTACGTCTATATTAAATATTCCCGCATTGTAAGCGCCGAGCGCCAAAATATAATCATTGTCATAGCGTTCCAAGAGTTTTTTCAGATAATAAACGCCGAACATTATATTGGTATCGGCATTTTTAAGCATATCGGCTTTGAAATCGTTTATTTTAAGGTTTCGGGCTATATCCTCGCCTGTTTTGGGCATAATTTGCATAAGTCCTATTGCGCCTTTATTTGAGACAGCATTAGGATTTACATTTGATTCTCTCTTCATTACGGCGCGCACAAGCATCTGGTCAACTCCGTATAAAGATGAATATTTGCTAATGAGGCTTTTGTATTCCGAGCCGCCGTTGAAAATTATCAAAATTTTAATGAAGTAAACAAATATAAAAATGCCTGCCAGCAAGACGGCAATCAAACTTATTTTTATTTTTCTGCTCATTTTATTTGCCTTTATAATAAATTCAGAAGAGTTTCGTTTTTAAATCCTCAATAAGAAGCCGCGTCAAAGACCTTCCTATTTCTTCTTCTTCAAAAGCGATGCCTGAAACTCCTATTTGCCTTAAATGCGCTCCGCTTGACAAAAATCTTGAGCGCGCAAGTATTCTAGCCGAAGGATTTAAAACCATAGAAAGAGCGGCAATATCTGAAACAGCGCTTAAAATTGGAATTGTGATGATAAGGTATGCCGCTTTTTTTATGCCCGCCGCCTCTAAAATTTCTCTTTTTGAAGCATCTCCGTAAATTGCCGATATTCCTTTGCCGTTTAAAGACAAGACAGTGTCTATATTCATATCTATTATCACGGGCTGCAATCCATTTTCTATCAAAGCATCCGCTACCAAATTCCCCGTAGGTCCATATCCTACCACAATAGCGGTTTTTTGCCCCGAAGTATGGATAATTTCAGCATTTTTTATGCTGTTTTTGGCTTTTGCCTTCTTGTCTGCAAAAAAGTTTAAAATTTTCCACACTTTTTCGCGTCCGCGCAAGAAAGTCTCTATTTTTGGAATTTGTCTAAATAAAGTCGGATTTAAAGTGATTGAAACTATAGCGCAAATAACAACGGTATTATAGACATTGTCCCCTGCAATTCCTAATCTTTTTGCCTCTTGAGCCAGTATAAAAGAAAATTCCCCTATTTGAGAAAGACCTGCGGCAATAGTTAAAGCAGTCCTTGTAGAATATCCAAGCAAACACACTACAAGCAAAGCAGTCAATGGTTTTATAAGCAAGACTATGGCAAGACAGGCAAGTATGAGATATGGATATTGAAGGATAAAACGCGGGTCTAAAAGCATTCCGACAGATAAGAAAAACAGCACAGCAAAAGCATCGCGCAGCGGCAATAAATTTGCCCCTGCCTGAGCGCCTAATTTAGTCCTCCCTACTACCATACCTCCTAAAAAAGCGCCTAAAGCCAAAGAGGCTTGAAAAATAAGAGCGGCTCCTACGGCAGTGGCAAAGGCAAGCACTAAAACCGAGACTGTAAAGAGTTCTTGCGAGCGGGTTTTTGCAATCTTTGAAAGCATCCAGGGAATCAATTTCCCGCCTATGCCCATCACTATAATCCATAAAGCGGCTAAACGGAGCAAGGCTATGCCTGAAGCCTTCAATATCTCAAAAGTAGAGGATACAGAGTTTGAGGCAAAAGTTCCGCTTGAGAGCAAAACGGCGGCAATACTCGGCAAAATCACCAAAATTAAAACAGTAAAAATATCCTCTACTATTAGCCAACCCACTGCTGTATGCCCGTGTATTGAGGATAAAACATCATTGTCCGTCAAAACTCTTATCAAAACGACAGTGCTTGCCACAGATAAGCCGAGCCCTAAAATGAAACTGGATTGAAAATTCAGCCCAAGATGAGAGCCTATAAAAATGCCGAAAAATGTTGCCGCCAAACTTTGAATAATAGCGCCCGGCACTGCTATGCCTTTTACAGACAATAAGTCATCTATATTAAAATGAAGTCCTACTCCAAACATCAGCAAAATTACTCCTGCCTCTGAGAGTTGAAAAGCCAAGCCGTAATCCGCCACGAAGCCGGGAGTAAAAGGACCTATACAAAAGCCCGCTATCAAATATCCGACTATTGAAGAAAGCCCAAGTTTTTGAGTGATATAGCCGCAAATCAAGGCAAAAACAAAACCTACCGCTAAAATTTCAAGCAAAATATACTCTTCCATCCCTATCTCCCGTTTTATGCGCAAAATTCTTTCGGATTATAACAAAAAAGCCGTAAAAGACTTGCTTTTAAGGCATTTTTTTTAAGCGGTCTCCGTCTAAAAAAGCAAAAACTGATTGTTTTTTAAGTAGATTTTTTATTACTCTGTTATTGACTTTCACTTTGAAATATATTATAAGCCCTTCCCCTTTTTACAAAAAAGCATTTAAAATACAATAAGATTTTAAAAATGCCCGAAAACAATCTCTGACACTTGGAGGCATCCTTATATGAAAAAACCGGATATTGTAAAGTTAGTTTCAGAAAAATCTGGTCTTACTCAAAATGACGCCAATTTAGCGGTTAAAGCGCTTGTAAAAGTGATTCAAGACGGGCTCAGAAAGGGCGAATTCTTTTCTCTGTCAGGGCTAGGCTCTTTTAGGGTAAAATCGCGGAAAGCGCGAGTGGGCAGAAATCCAAAAACCGGCAATATGGTGCCTGTGCCTCCCGGCAGAAAAGTCTCATTTAAACCCACCAGCAAATTAAAAAAACTAATACAATCCTAAAAACAACCCGTAAAACATTAAAAAAGGACAAAATTATGATTTCAATGAAACCGTCAAAAATTTTAGAGGCAATGCCGCCTTATCTTTTCACAAAAATCAACGCTTTAAAAAAAGAGGCTTATCAAAAAAAACTTGATGTAATAGATTTAGGAATGGGAAATCCCGACCACCCCACGCCGTCTTATATAGTTGATATTTTATGCGATACCGTAAAACATCATAAAAACACTCACCGCTATCCTCAAGCAAAAGGTATGCCTAAATTTAGGAAAAATGTCTCTGAATGGATGCAAAAGCGTTTCGGCGTCAGCCTTGACCCTGAAAATGAAATCCTCGCTTTAATCGGCTCAAAAGAAGGCATAGCGCATTTATGTATGGCTTATTTGGATAGAGGCGATTATTTTTTAGTTTGCGACCCCGCTTATACCGTCCATTTTAACGGAGTTGCTCTGGCGGGCGGCAAAGTCTATCCAATGCCGCTTTTGGAAAAAAATCAATACCTGCCCGATTTTTCAAAAATCCCTCAAAAAATAGCGCAAAAAGCGAAATTTATGTTTTTAAATTACCCCAATAATCCGACTGCGGCTGTAGTTGAGGACAATCAATTTTGGAGAGAAGCGATTAGGTTTTGCAAAAAAAACAATATCATTCTTATTTCAGACAATGCTTATTCAGAACTCACCTTTGGGGACTACACAGCGCCTTCTGTTTTTGAATTTCCTGGCGCCAAAGAAGTATGCCTTGAATTCCACTCGTTTTCAAAGACTTACAATATGGCGGGCTGGCGTCTGGGCTGGGTTTGCGGCGATAAAAGACTTCTATATCCTTTGGAAAAATTTAAATCTTTCATAGATTACGGAATGCCAACCTTTATACAACTGGCGGGCGCCGCCGCTTTAAAAGGTTCAAACAGTTATATTAAAGAATTGTCTCAAAGTTATGAAAAGAGAATGCTTAAAATGTCTGACGGGCTTGAAAAAATAGGCTGGCGCGCCCCTCGGACAAAAGGAACTATGTATGTATGGGCTTCCCTGCCGGACTTTATGAGAAAGGAAGGCTCTTTGAGCATTTGCGAAAAACTTTTAAAAGAGACGGGCGTAGCGCTCTCGCCCGGCGCAGGTTTTGGAAAATGCGGCGAAGGCTATGCGAGAATTTCTTTAGTAACCCATGACCGCAGATTTCACGATGCGCTCTTGAGAATTGCGCAATTTACGAAGAAATACCAAAGATGAAAGTTAAAAGTTATGAGTTTAGAGTTCTGAATAATATTTTTTAACTTATAAATGGAGGCAATATGATTTACAAGAATTTTAAAGATTTAAAAATCAGCGCTCTTGCTATGGGCGCTATGCGTTTGCCAAAAGTTGACGGAGTTTCTGAAAAAATAGACAAAGAAAAAAGTTTTGAAATTATTGATTATGCCTATAAAAACGGAATCAATTATTTTGACACAGCATACCGCTATCACGGAGGAGAGTCTGAAACCTTTTTAGGCGAAGCGTTAAGCCGCTATCCGAGAGAAAGTTTTTATCTTGCTACAAAGATGCCGGGACATATGATGACTTATAATAAAGGCAAATTTGAATTTTCAAGCCTTATGGCGGGGCTGCCCGCAATTCCGCCCGATGAAATTTTTAAACAGCAATTGCAAAAATGCCGCGTCTCTTATTTTGATTTTTATCTTTTGCACAATGTTTGCGAAGGCTCGCTTGATTTTTACACAAATAAAGAAATCGGAGTTTTGGATTTCCTAATAAAGCAAAAAGAAAACGGCGCTATCCGTCATCTCGGATTTTCAGCGCATTGCCGCCCTGAGACTATTGAAACTTTTCTCAATTGGTGCGGTAAAAATTTCGCAGAAGGAATAATTGAATTTGCTCAAATTCAATTGAATTATTTGGATTGGGATTTACAGAATGCAAAAAGGAAATATGAGATTTTGACTGAGAGAAAAATACCAGTTTGGGTAATGGAACCTTGCCGAGGCGGGAAATTGGCTAATTTTGACGGACAAACAAACGCTTTGTTAAAACAAGTCCGCCCAGATGATTCTATCGCTTCTTGGGCTTTTAGATACCTTAAATCATTGCCTAATGTCTGCGTGATTTTATCAGGGATGAGCAGTTTGGAGCAGTTGAAGGACAATCTTAAAACTTTTGAAGATGAAAGCGTTTTGTCAGAAAAAGAAAAGGAAGTCTTAAATGAAGCGGTAAAAACTTTGTCTGGTCTTATTCCTTGCACTTCTTGCAGATATTGTTGCGAAGGGTGTCCGAAAAATTTGGATATTCCGCGCTTGATAGAAATGTTTAATGAATCGTCTTTAAATCCAAATTCCATTTTGATTAAGTTGACGGCGGAAACTTTTAAAGAAAATGAATTGCCTTCCAATTGCATCTCTTGCGGCGCTTGCGCAAAAGTATGTCCGCAAGGCATAGACATACCTAATATTCTAAAGAAACTCTCCGATAAAATTACAGAAATCAAAGCATCTTTATAAATAAAAACGGCGCTTTTCCATTACAAAACGGCTATGAAATCATAATGGACGGCGCCGTTTTTCCGCTTAAGAGAATATCTGCCGCTTCAATTACGGTTTTTACTTCTATCAAATCCATACAAGTTGTCTTTTTAGGACAACTCTGTAAATAACAGCAGAGACAATCCATTTTAGGAATGATTTTTATCCCTCGTCCGTAAAGTTCTATTTCATTATAAGAAGTAGGTCCAAAAAGCGCCGCAACTTTTTTCTTTAATCCGACGGCGGCGTGCAATGCCATAGTGTCTCCGCATAAAACAAGAGAACATAAATTTATTAAAGCGAAAAAATATGCGATTTCATTTTCAGTTCCCGTTGAAAACACATTTTCTATGCCCGCCTTCACTATAGTTTCAATCTCTTCAGCATCGTCTTTGCCGCCCAAAAGCAAAATAATATGTCCTTTGCCTGCAAAATAACGCGCAGTCTCAATAAACTTTTCTATTTTCCACTTTTTTAAAAGCCATCTTTTGCCTGCGCCCGGGTTTATGCCTATTATTGCTTTATCGGTTTTGATGCCTTTTTGCCTCAAAAACTCTTCAGCCTTGCTTTTCATTTTTAAATTCAGAGGAACGATAATTTCATTTTGGTCTGAGGGCAGTTCAACTATTTTAGACATAAAGTATTGATATGTCCGCTCATTTTCTTTCTTTAAAGAGTCGTCTGCGCTCATATTCAGCCACATAGACGCATATAAATTTGAAACCGTTATTTTTCTTTCATTGTCTAAACTATAGCCTAAAATTTTTGAAGCAAAGGCGAGTTTTGTCAAAGCGAGGCTTTCCGGCGAGAGGTCAAGATTTACAACGATGTCAAAAAAAACTCCCGTCAAAAATGAATTGATTTTCTCATCGCATAAAACAATTTTGTCTATATAAGGATTGTTCTCCAAAACTGCGGCGTTTTTTGGCAAGACTATCCAAGTTATATAACTTGACGGATATTTTTCTTTCAAGCCTTCAAGCAAAAAGACAGTTCTTAAAACATCGCCCATAGCGCCTAATTTAATTATGAGTATTCTTGTTTTAGAAATTTCCGAAGAGATTTTTTGATATTGCAGACAGTCGCCGCATTTGACTGCAAATTTCTTTTGATTTTCGCAAGGTCTGTCCAGCGGGAAATGAATGCAGTCGGTGTAAACGTTTGTTTTTTCAGTTTTCATAATTGTTTTCCTTATTTAATTTCAGCGGCGTTTTTAATCTCAATGGAATCTATAAAGCGTTGAGACAATGCATCGCTGTTTTTTGAGACTGGGTAGACTGCTAAAATCTGCCAAAGCATTGCGCCTTTTTTAAGAATCTGCCCTCGCAAGACATATTTTTTATTGTCTTTATCAAAAAAGCCTTCCAATAAAATTCCTTCAATGCCGTTATCGCCGTTATTTTCGGAGCGCAAAATAAGATTATTATCTTTTAGAGAATCTTCAACAGCCTTTATTATGCTTTTCGTTTCTATTTCTCTGACATAAACGGCAAAAAGAACGCTGTATTCTATATTCCTGTATTTGCCTCTATAAAAATAAACATCTTTTACTTTGTCTTTTAGCGCCTCTTTGATATTGCGTTCATTTTCATAAATCCTTGACAGAGGAGCCGCTTCAACTTTTATATGAATTTCAGCCAAATCCTGCTCTACGGGAGCATTTTTATTCTCTTGACTCCTAAAAGAAAAAA
>JAIRQB010000135.1 GCA_031256695.1 Elusimicrobiota bacterium
GAGGTGAAATAAAGAAGCCAAGCGCAAAAGAGACTATAAAATGGGCAAAAAAAATGCCTATTATTAGGTCTAATCCTTGAAATATTGCATAAATCTCTCAAAAAAAGAGGAGTTGCATCAATGAAGCGGATATTGTTAAAACTATCAGCAAGACTAAAGGGAACATTTTTGCCTTTTTGAATGGATTTTTATGCGGAAGGTTTCTGCGGTATTTGGCGGCGGTAGGAATTGAACCTACGGCCAAAGGCTTATGAGTCCTCTGCTCTACCCCTGAGCTACGCCGCCTTAAAAGTTGGCGGATTTTAATACTTTTAAGATAAGATTGGCAAGTTAATAGCGGTATTGAGCCGTCAGAACGGCTTTTGCCGTCCAAATGCCTATAAAAATTGATTTTTAGCCTAAAAAGCGGCAAAAAAGAGCGCTTTTAAAATCTTTTTTATGATTTTTCAAGCATAAAGCGTCGTATTTTATTGTTTAGCCTGCATTTTATCCAAACAATACAGCAAATTGTTTTTTACATAAAATATAAGTAATATCAAAAAAGTTGTTTCAAATAGCCAAAACACCGCCGTTTTTGACAAACTTGCTCAAAAATCCGCATTTTTTGCCTATTGTTTGAAGTCTCTTCCGCATTGTCTTTGCAAAAACTAATTGAAAAATCAACAAGATTTAAAAAAGGATTAAAAATGTCTAATTTTTTGCGTAAAAATTATAAAAGAGCGAGGCTTGAACTCTCAAACGGCGCAGTTTTTGAAGGGCGGGCAATAGGCGCTTCCTCTTGCGTCAGCGGAGAGATGGTCTTTAATACAGGTATGCTGGGGTATAGCGAGGCTATGACAGACCCCTCTTATTTAGGGCAGATTTTAGTTTTCAGTTTTTGTCTGATGGGCAATTACGGCATTGCGCCGTTGCCTAAAAATGACGAGGACTTGCTTCATTCTTTTGGGCACGAGAGCGCCTCAATTAAGACTCAAGGCATTATAGTGTCTGATATTTTTGACGGCTGTTATCATCACGACGGCGGCATTTCTCTTGAAAATTGGATGAAGGAGCAAGATGTCCCCGGCATAGCGGGCATAGACACGCGCTATTTGGTTCAAACAATAAGAGAGAGCGGCGCTCTTTTTGGGCGCATAGTCCCGGAAGGCGCAGACAAGAAAAAGAGAGATAAATTTGAATTTCTGAAATTCTTTAAAGACAGCGATTATATAGACCCGTCTAAATACAATCTTATGCCTTCTGTTTCTACAAAAGAGATTAAATCTTTTGGAAAAGGCGGCAAAAAAATTGCAGTAATAGATTGCGGAATAAAATGGAATATCATCAGAATGCTTTTACAAAGAGGCTGTGAAGTCTTGCTGCTTCCCTGGGATAGCGATTTTTCAAAAGTTGAATGCGACGGCTGGTTAATCAGCAATGGACCGGGCGACCCTAAAAATACGGGCGATTTGCCTGAAAGGATAAAAAAGGAAGTCTTGCCGTCTAAAAAGCCTATACTTGGGATTTGCCTCGGGCATCAACTTTTATCTTTGGCAAGCGGAGCGCAGACAAAAAGATTGCGTCACGGTCACAGAAGTCACAATCAGCCTGTCTTTTCTCTGCCGCAAAAAGCGGCTTTTATGACAAGTCAAAATCACAGATATGCCGTTGAAAGAAATTCAATACAGCCGGGCTGGCGTATTTGGTTTGTAAACGCCAATGACAATTCAGTAGAAGGGTTAATCCACAAAAGCCTTCCTTATATGTCTGCTCAATTTCACCCCGAAGCCTCAAGCGGTCCTAATGATACGGGCTGGATTGCAGATAAATTTATAGAGACAATCCCATAAAGAATTACCACTTTTAAAATATAAAAAGGAAACAATAAATGGCTGAATTTATTCACCTGCACAATCACACAGAATACTCTCTTTTAGACGGCGCTTGTCGCATCACAGACGACAAAGGAAATCCGTCTGAATTGTTTCGCCTAATCGGCAAGGAATATAAAATGAAGGCATTGGCTATTACGGACCACGGCAATATGTTCGGCGCTATGGAATTTTATTGGGCTGCCCAAAAAAGCGGTATAAAACCTATTATAGGCTGTGAAATTTATGTAGCGCCCGGCTCCCGTTTTACCAAAGAGCAAAATGACCCCGACGATGACAGCGGCTATTACAATCATTTAATTCTGCTCTCAAAAGATTTAGACGGATATAGAAATCTGATGAAAATAGTCAGTATTGGATATACGGAAGGTTTTTATTATAAGCCGAGAGTTGATAAAGAGGTTTTGCAAAAATACAGCGCAGGGTTAATTGCTCTATCAGGATGCATTGCGGGCGAAATACCCGCCGCATTAAACAAAGACAATTATAAAAAAGCGCTTGAAGCCTCTATTTTTTACAGGGACCTTTTCGGCAAAGATAATTTTTATATAGAGATAATGGACCACGGCTTGGAAAATGAAAAAAAAGTTTTGCCCGGTCTTTTAGAAATTTCAAAAGAGACGGGCATACCGCTTGTCGCCACAAATGACTGCCATTTTTTGAAGAAGGAAGATCACGAAGCCCACGATATTTTAATCTGCATTGGAACGGATAAACAAATAGACGAGATAAAAAGATTGCGCTATCCAAACAGCGTCTATTACAAAAGCGCAGAAGAGATGGAAAACTTATTTTCATATGCGCCAAGCGCTTTAAAAAATACTTTAGCTATAGCCGAAAAGATAAATCTTGAAATTAAAAGCGGGCAACTCTTGCTGCCGAAATTTGAAGTTCCAAAAGAATATAGAGACGATAAAGAATATCTTGAAAAACTTTGCAGGGACGGATTAAAGAAAAGATACGGCGAGAATATTGCAGAGGTCTACAATAAAAGGCTGGAGCAAGAACTTGCTGTGATAAATGAAATGGGTTTTGCCTCTTACTTTTTAATCGTAAGCGACTTCATAAAATATGCAAAAGACAATAATATCCCCGTAGGACCAGGCAGAGGCTCCGGCGCAGGCGCTATTACCGCTTATACGCTCGGCATCACAGACATCTGTCCTATAAAAAACGGACTTCTCTTTGAGAGATTTTTAAATCCTGCGCGCCATTCTATGCCTGATTTAGACATAGATTTTGCAGATACAGGGCGGGACCAAGTCATAGATTATGTCCGCAATAAATACGGTTTAGATAAAACCGCCCAAATTATCACTTTCGGCTCAATGCAGGCAAGACAAGCGATAAAAGATGTTGCAAGAACAATGGGTTTTACTCCAAGCGAGGCAAATAATATAGCCAAACTTATTCCGCATAAACTCAAAATCACCATAGCCAAAGCATTAGAAGAATCCAAAGAATTGAGCGATAAAATAAATTCTGACCCAAGAATTGCAAAACTTATTGAATTTGCCCAAAAAATTGAAGGATTAAAAAGGCATTCGGGCGTTCACGCCGCAGGTATGGTGATAGCCGATGAAGAGATTAGGAATTATTCGCCTTTGGCGAAAGGCTCAAAAGAAATTATCACCACTCAATATGACGGCAAAATTTTGCCTAAATTAGGCTTGCTTAAAGTTGATTTTTTGGGTTTAAGGACGCTCACCATTATTGACGACTGCATTAGGCTTATAAAAGAGGAAAATAAAGATTTTGATATAGATAAAATTCCATTAGACGATGCGGCAACTTATCAATTGTTGGCGCAAGCAAAAACTATGGGAATTTTTCAACTTGAAAGCGACGGTTTGAGAGATTTAATGAGGCGTTTAAAACCTGAAAGCATTGACGATATAACGGCTATGATAGCGCTTTACAGACCTGGTCCTATGAATATGCTTGACGATTTTGTAGCAAGAAAGCAGGGAAATACCGAAATTAAATACGGACATCCTTTACTGGAGCCGATTTTAAAAGAAACATATGGAGCGATGATTTATCAAGAGCAAGCGATGAGAATATCTATTGATTTGGCTTCTTTTACGCCGGGCGAAGCCGACGATTTGCGCAAGGCTATGAGCAAGAAAGAGCCTGAAATAATGGCGGCGCAGAGGCAGAAGTTTGTTGAAGGCGCTCAAAAGAAAGGGATAACAAAAAGGACAGCCGATAAAATTTATGACAATATAGAGAAATTCGGCGGATACGGCTTCAACAAATCACATTCTGCCGCATATGCTTTAGTGTCATACCGCACCGCTTATTTGAAAGCGCATTATCCCATTAAATATATAACGGCAATGCTCAATTCTGAAATAAACAGGACTGGTTCTAGAGGCGGAGAAGAGAGTTCTATGGTGAAATATTTAAGAGATGCCGATGAATTCGGCATTGCGGTTTTGCCGCCTGACGTTCAAAATTCAGATGTGAAGTTTAAAATAGAGGGAAGAAATATACGTTTTGGGCTGCTTGCAATAAAAACTGTAGGCGAGGGAGCGGCTCAGTCTATAGTCTCAGCCCGCAAAGAAGGAGGCGGTTTTAAAGATTGGGATGATTTTTTGCAAAAAGTTGATTTGAAGTCTTTAAATAAAAGGGCTCTTGAAAATTTAGCAAAGGCGGGCGCTTTTGATTGTTTCGGCGCAAAGAAGGAAAAGATAAGAGCGCAAATTATAAAAAGCGCAGATTCTGCTGTTGATAAAGCGGCGAAAGTCAAAAGCGATAAATATTCAAATCAAGGTTTTTTATTTGATTCAGGGCAATCTCTATCGCAAAGCAATTCCCTTCTTGATGCTGAGGAATTAAACTCAAAAGAAATTTTAGGTTTTGAAAAAGAGGCGCTCGGCTTTTATCTGTCAGGGCATCCTTTGGATTCCATAAAAAGGGATATTGCTTTATGCTCTGATTTTAGCCTTGACAATATCCCGGAATTAGCCGAAGGCAAGACGCGTCAGGTTAAAATAGCGGGAATGATTTCAAATATAAATAAAAACCGCTCAAAACGGGGCAATGAATACGCAAAATTTAGGATAGAGGATTTAGACGGAAGTTTAGAAGGCATAATTTTTCAAAAAGCATTGCAAAAATTCGGCGGTCTTTTAATCGATGAAAACATAGTTGTTTTGGAAGGAACATTGAAAGGCGTTGAAGAAGTTTTAGCAGACGATGAGGACGATGCCGCAACCGCTGTTCCCGCAAAGCCCGATTTTCAAGTGGAAAGCATAAAACTTTTGTCTGAAGAGAAGAAAAAAGCGGGCGAGTCAAAGGAATCGGTTTTTATAAAATTGTCCGCCGTCAGATATGACAAAATTTTAGCGCAAGAATTGACGTCGCTTTTCAAAGAGCATAAAGGAAACAGCAGGGTTATTTTAAACATAGATGACCCTATGCACGGAAAGTTTTTAATAGATACAAAATACGGCGTTTTATGCAATGACAATTTTATAAATGAGATAGAAAAAACTGTCGGCAAAAGCGATATTGTCAGATTTGGATAAAAACGGCGCTAAAAATAGACGATGGGACAAAAATGCCTATAAAAAACATAGTTTTTGACGTCGGCGGAGTGATTATCAAAGGGAATTTATATCATTCCCTGCATAAATACTTCAAAAGCAAATTTGATTTTGACGCTTTTATAAAAGAAATAGGGCATAGACAGATGAGCGCCGTTTGGGACATCGGCGCAAAGCCTTTCAGCGATGTTATAGCCGATAAAATAAAAGAGTTTCCGCAATATAGAGATATTTTGCTTGATTATGATTTAAATTGGATAGATGTGATAATCGGCGAGGACGAAGGAACTATTTCTCTAATTAAATCTCTAAAAGAAAACGGCTATAAGTTATTTATCATTTCAAATTTTGCAAAAGAAAAATTTGAGATTTTGACGGCAAAATATGATTTCAATAAATACTTTGACGGCATAATAATATCTGCCGAAGTACAAGCGCTAAATCCATCTGCTGAAATTTATGAGGGTTTATTTTCAAAATTTAATTTAAAGCCCCAAGAATGCGTTTTCTTTGACGATTTAAAAGAAAATGTAGAAGGCGCTAAAAAAGCGGGTATGGAAGCGGAAGTTTTTACAGACGCCTATTCAGCAAGACGCTTTTTAAAAAATTTGAGCGTTGAAATAGAAATTGACCATAATGAAAATTGAAAGTTGCTCCAATAATTTAATCAAACAAGTTTTATTGCTAAAAGATAAAAAAGCCCGCAATGAGAGCGGGCTTTTTCTTATTGAAGGGGCAAAAATTTTTAGCGAAATTCCAGACGATTGGGAAATAGAAACGGTTTTTATTTCAGAAAACAACGTAAAGGCAAAAGCGGGGAGTCTTCCCGGCTGCGCCATTCTTGCGAAGACAAGCGATGGGAGCAAAGCCGAAACCATTATCGTCTCAGACAGAGTTATAAAAAAACTCTCCTTTACGGAAAATCCTCAAGACATAATTGCCGTAGTAAAGAAAAAAGTTTTTCTTAAAGAGGAAGTTTTAAAAAAAGGCGGCAGATTTTTAATCCTTGAAAATATGCAGGACCCCGGCAATTTAGGAACAATAATTAGAAGCGCAGACGCCTTCAATACGGCGGGCATTTTTATATCCAAAAACAGCGCAGACCTTTACAATGATAAAGTTATAAGGGCTTCTATGGGGTCTATTTTTCACATTCCCGTAATTTGCGGCATTGAATTAGAAAGTTTTTTAAAAGAATTGAAAGATAAAAAAATCAAAACTTTTGCCGCAGATATAAAAGCGCGCAAAGATTTAAAGTCTTTAAATTTCCCTCAAAATTACGCCTTTTTAATAGGCAATGAATCGCAAGGATTAAAGCAAGAGACGGTAAAATTATGCGATAGCGTTTTTAAAATTAAAATGCCCGGCGCCGCTCAATCGCTAAACGCCGCAATAGCCGCATCTCTTATAATGTATGAGGCAGTAAACGCTAAAATAACTTCAAAATGATTTTAACCGCAAGTTTGCTAAAATTTCTGCATTGGAAAGCCGCATTGATTTTACAGATAGTTTTTAAAGCGTCTGCTCAAAACTAATAGAAGCAGAGTAAATTTATAGGATAAGGTATGAAAAAAAACAAAAAATTGATTGATTTCTCAAAGGCATTGTTTTCACTCTATAATGAAGGCATTTATAAAATTATGAGGATACTTGGTTTGAAAATAAGAATCAGAATAACAAGATATAGAAAAAAGAAAATCGCTCCGCTGAAAATTGTATTTAATAATTTGGACGGCAACGGCTATGGATGCAATCCAAAATATATCGCTCAAAGAATCTTGGATTTAGATTTGCCTTTTGACATCGTTTGGCTTGTAAAAGATGAAATCAGCAAAGACGATTTTCCTAAACAAATCAGATTAGAGGATTTTAATTCCATAAAAGCGGTTTATGAATTGGCTACGGCAAAAGTCATAGTGTCAAATTTAAGAATAAG
>JAIRQB010000157.1 GCA_031256695.1 Elusimicrobiota bacterium
GTGAAAATGGATAAGGCTTTTCATCGCCCGGCTGCTCTTTCATTTTAGAGTAGTCTATTGAATTTGAATTTATGCGCGGTGGCGTAGTCGTTTTAAACCTTGAAAGTTTCAAACCGCAGTCTTCGGTTAAAGATTTTGAAAGATAGAGAGATGCTCTCTCATTGAAGCGTCCTCCTGAAAAAGAATTCTTTCCTAAATAAATGCGTCCTAATAGAAAAGTCCCAGTTGTAACTATTACAACGCGCGCCTCTATTTTTTCTCCAGTTGCAATTTGAACGCCGCAGGCTTTATTGTTTTTGATTATTATTTGAGAAACTTCAGACTGCAAAATGTCTAAATTTTCTTGCCTTTGCAGAGTTTGAGACATTGAAAGGCTATACATTTCTTTATCGCATTGAGCGCGCGGAGACCAAACCGCCGCTCCTCTTGAACTGTTTAGCATTTTAAATTGAATGCCCGTAGCGTCTGTATTTAAGCCCATCTGAGCGCCCATAGCGTCCATTTCTCTAACCATCTGCCCTTTGGCTATCCCGCCTACAGCGGGATTGCAAGACATTCCCGCTATAGAATTTGCATTTATAGTGATAATCAAAGTTTTAACGCCCAGCCGCGCGCAAGACAGAGCCGCTTCGCAACCTGCGTGCCCTGCTCCTATTATAATAGCGCCGTATTTTTCCATCTTATTTTTCCTTATTAGATTTTCTGTTTTTATCGCTTTCCCTAATATGCGCCCTCTTGATTTTGCCGCTGATTGTCTTGGGGAGTTCGTCTACAAAATCAATAATTCTCGGATATTTATAAGGCGCTGTTATTTTTTTTACATGCTCTTGCAATTCTTTTTTTAATTCTTCGCTCGCTTTATAGCCTTTTGCCAAAATTATTGTAGCCTTTACTACAAAGCCTCTGACCTCGTCGGGAACAGCGGTAATCGCGCATTCTAAAACGCAAGGGTGTTCCATTAAAGCGCTTTCAACTTCAAAAGGACCTATTCTATAGCCTGAACTTTTAATCACATCGTCAGCGCGCCCGATAAACCAAAAATATCCGTCCTCGTCTTTATAAACTTTATCGCCCGTATTGTATATGCCTTGACTCCAAATTTTTTGCGTAAGCGGCTCGTCTTTATAATACCCGCAAAAAAGACCCGTAGGATTTTTGTGATGAGTTCTGACAATCAAATGTCCTTCTTGATTAGGCAAGCAAGGCTTATTTTCGTCGTCAACTATGTCTAAATCCCAGCCGGCGGAAGGTTTCCCCAAAGCGCCCGGTTTTGATTTGACCCAAGGAAAAGTTGCTATCATACAGACAGTTTCAGTCTGCCCAAAACCCTCTTTAATTTCCAATCCCGTCATTTCTTTAAACTGATTAAAAACTTCGGGGTTTAAAGGTTCTCCCGCGGTTTCTGCATATTTTAAATGAGATAAATCGTATTTTGAAAAATCCTCCTTAATCATATACCTATAAACTGTAGGCGGCGCGCAAAAAGAAGTGATTTTATAATCGGATACTTTTTTTAATAATTCTTGATAATGAAATCTCTCAAAGTCATAGACAAAAATGCAAGCCTCGCATATCCATTGCCCGTAAATTTTTCCCCAAGAGGCTTTAGCCCAGCCCGTCTCGGCTACGGTCAAATGAAGACTTTCGGGGGTTAAATTTTGCCAAAACTTTGCCGTTAAAATATGCCCTAAAGGATAAGAATAATTGTGCATTACCATTTTAGGCATACCGGTAGTGCCTGACGTAAAATATAAAAGAAAAGGGTCGTCTTTTGTATTGGCGTCTTTGCCTTGCGGTCTATTAAAAGTTTTAGAAAATTTTTCAATTTCTTTTGAATAGTCTATCCAATCTTCATAGACGCCGTTTGCAGAGATTATTTGATGCAGTTCGGGAGTTTCCTTTCTGACATCTTTCAATATCTCAGTCATTCTCTCTTCGTATACGGCAATTATCATTTTTATTCCCGCAGAGTGGACGCGGTAGACCACGTCTTTATGGGTTAAAAGATGAGTCCCAGGTATTAAAACAGCGCCTATTTTATGGAGAGCCAAAGCGCAAAACCAATACTCGTAACGTCTTTTGAGCATCAGCAAAACCCTATCGCCTTTTTTAATGCCGAGCGATTGCAAAAAATTCGCCGTCTGAGCGCTTTTCTCTTTCATATCTTTAAAAGTAAAAGTCTTTTCCTCGCCTTCCTCATTGCACCAGACCATAGCCTTTTTATCGGGGGTTTTATCGGCAATAGCGTCTACAATGTCAAAAGCGAAATTAAAATTGTCGGGAACATCAATTTTAAAATTTAGAATAAAATCCTCATATGATTTAAAGTCTGTTCTTACATACTTGTCTATAATCGGCATAGATTGCTCCTTTAATTCTTTTTCTTTGCAAAACAATAACGGCAAGTTATGAAATTAACCGCTCAATGGCTGTAAATGCGGATTTTAAAATTATGAGTAATGACAGCAAGACAATAAAGCAGCCGCAAAACAAAGCCTGAAAGAAGTCTTGTTGTAAACTACAAACTTTAAACTGCTTTTTTAACAGCATTTTGCGAAAGTTTTGCTTTCAAGCGGCGCAGTTTACAACTCTTAATTTTTAAATTTGTCAATAATGTCTTTTACTGATTCAAGCATTTGTTTTAGAGACTTCTCATCAGCCCTCACAGAAGCGAACTTATAGAGATTTAATTTTTCAAAAATATCCTTTACGGCTTTTAGGGCTTCGGCATCAATATTTTTTTCTTCTAAGTCTTTAAATGCCTGCGGTATTTGAAGACTGTCAGGCTTTGTTTTGCAAACGGCGCTTATAGACTCAATCAAAGCGCTGTAAATCAAATCATAGACGCCGCCTATATTGTCTTTTGAGATTTCATTTTCAGCCTTTTCAATGTATTTGCGCGCCTGATTAAACTGAGAATTTTTAGTTTTTTCATTTTTTGACGTCTTCTTTTCTTTGAAAAATTTAAACATAAAGGCTCCTATAAACAATAAAATAAAAGGCGCAAATACAATGTAAAATTTTTTATCCTCAATATAGTTTCCGCCGTTTTGCCGCAAATCATCTATCTGCTTTATGAAATTTATGTCCGTCTGAACGCGTTCCCCAGTCTGCGCTCCCGCATAATAATCTTGAACTGCCGCATCGCCTACGGCTGTAATTTTTATGCTTTGAGAACGCGCCGTCTCATATCTTTTAGTTTTAGGATTGAAATAAGATAATTCTATTTGAGGAATGATTTTCTCGCCGGGCGTCATAGGAATTATTATCGCCGTAAAAACTTTTTTATCCATAGAAGTTTCTGAAACTATAGTGTCGTATTTCCTAAGTCCGCTGTCTAGGGCAAAATCAAGTTTTGAGACGCTCTTCATATTGGCATTTCCGGTAACCGCTAATGTAAGAGTAATTGGAGAATTAGTTTGAACCTCGGTTTTATCAACTTCTGCGCTTATTTTGAAATCGCCTACCGCTCCGAAAAAATTGGCTGGTCTGCCCTCTTTAGGCAATGGCAAAACTGTGATTTTAATTTGATTAGAGGACAATTCTCTTACTTGAGTTCCGCCCGAGCCTGAAAAAAATTGCGCCATAAAAGAATCTATATTGTCGGGAACTGAAAAATCCCTGACGGCAACTTTGAGCCTAGCGGGAGCGATGGTCTTTTCGCCGGCGGATATTGGATATAAGACAGTTTCTAATCCGCTAACGCTGACTCTTACCCCATCTACTGTTTCTTCGCCGTTTTTTGGTATTGAACCGTCATTCCAAAATCCGCTGAAATCCGGAGCAATATATTCAGGATTTGCCGCAAGCGGCATATTCGTATAAAACTTAAATCTATAAACTAATTTTTCATTTTCATACACGGTCTTTTTGTCTACAGAGGCTCTTACAAAAGCCCGTCCCGCGCCGCCGCGCTGCTGGACGGCAGTCCTTTGAGGCTGTTGTGGCGCATTCTGCGCTTGCGGATTTTGAACCGGGGGCACTACTTCAATATTTATAGACTCTGTGGAATAGACTTTATTGTTGTATCTGACAGATGCAGGCGGAATTGAAAATTGCCCTATGGATTTTGGACCTATTGTGTAATTATATGAGACGCTGCCGCTCGCTTTGCCATTGATTATTGACATACTTTGAGAGCGCCCCGTGGCAAAAACATTGAATTCATTCAGCCTTATTTGCGGCTCGGGAAAATTGGATATAGCGCCGCTGATTGTAACGGAATAAATCAAAGTTCCATTCAGCGGAACGGAATTTTTATTTGCTGAGGCTGAAATTGTTATATCGTCTGCAAAAACTCCAATAGGCGCAAATAAAAGCGATAAAAATAGCAGTATTTTTTTCAGCATTACCAATCCTTTGCAGCGGGCGCAACAGCAGCCGCCTTGATTTTTCTCCTCTGTTTGTCGGAGTTTTGGTCTGCTTGATTATAATAATTTAACAGCATAGCCGCAGGCGAGGAATCTTTGTCTTTTTGGGATTGCTGTCCTTGGTTTATTTGAGCCTGCATAGCTTGGGCTTGTTCCCCATTTTCATTTTCTTTTTTCATTTTCTCTATTTTCGCATTGATTTCTTGTCTTTGCCGTTCAAGTTCCTCTTTTTCTTTTGAGAGTTGATTTTGAAGCACTTTTTGTCTTTCCTTTTCTTGAGCGCCTTGCCTCTCTTGCTCTTGAGCCGCGCTTTGTCTCTGTTTTTCTCTATTTATTTCATTTTGCAAATTTTCTTTTCTCTCTTGCGAATCAGAACCGCTTTTATTGCCGTCATCTTTTAATTGCTTTTCTAAATCGTCTTGTTTAGATTTAGAATTTGCGGCGTCTTGTTTCCCTTGTTCTTCCTTAGCGCTTGCCTCTCTTTCTTTTTGCCGAGACTCTTGCTGTTTTTGCCTATTTTCTTGCTGTTTTTGCGAATTCTCGTCCATCTGCTTCTTTAAATTGCGCTCTTCTTGCCTGCGGCTGTCATCTTTTTGATTTTGGTCTTGTCCGTTTTGCCCCTGCTGATTTTTATTGTTTTGATTTTGGTTTTGACCTTGATTGTTTTGATTATTCCGCTCATCTATTTTCTTCAATGCTGTCTCCAAATTATATTTGGCATCATTGTCTTGCGGATTTATTTTCAAAGCCCTTTTGTAGAATTCAGCGGCGCTCTCAAAATTAGTCTTATTAAACTCTATATTTCCCAAAGCATATAAGGCGTCAAATTTTTGCTGTTGCGACGAATATGCAGATTCAGCAGTATTTCTATATGAAACGGCGGCTTCCTGCTTATTGTTTTTATACTGGGCGCCTGCCAAATTGTTTAAGACGCTGTAATTGCCGTCTTTCTTTTCCACCTCTTTAAAAAAAATTTCCTCCGCTCCTGCAAAATTGTTTTTGTTAAACAATTCCACCCCTTTATTATTTTTCCCTATATCTTTGTTTGCAAAGACTATAGAAAAAAGCAAAAGAATTAAAACAGATAAAAGCGCCGCTATTTTCATTTTCATTTTTGCATTCATTTTCAATGTCCGGTTTTTAAGATATTTGTCAATCTCCAATATTGTTTTGCCGTTTTTTTGCCGCAGGAATTAACAATTCGGCAATTAAAGCAAGCAGAGCAAAAAATAAAAAAATTTGAAATCTGTCGGCTTTATTGTTTTTCTGAATAGAATCTTTCTTGTTTTTGTCTAAATTCTGAATAGTCCGGGTAATTTGAGCGAATAAATCCCTTTGAGATGCGTCAAGATATAATCCTCCCGTTTTTTGCGATATGTCTCTTAACAGAGAAGAATTCAATTTGCTTAAAACTATCTCGCCTGAAGAATCTTTTATATATCCTTCAATGCCGCTCTCGGAAGACGGTATCGGAGCGCCTGTTGCCGTTCCTATGCCTATAGAAATAATTCTTAAATTGGAATTTTTAGCCTCTTTTACAGCCTGCTCTATTTTTGAATCGTGATCTTCGCCGTCACTGATTAAAATTAAAACCTTATTGTTTGAAGGACTGTTTTGCAAGGATTTTACGGCAAGAGAGACAGCATCGCTTATCTGAGTGCCGCCCATCGGCAAACGCCCTACTGAAATATCGCGCAAGAACATTTTTAAAGCTTCGCTGTCATATGTCATAGGGCATTGCCACATAGCGCTGCCTGAAAACGCTATTACGCCTATTCTCTCGCCAGGGTTTTCATCTATAACTCTTGTCAAAATATCTTTTGCTCTCTCTATCCTATTAGGCTCAATATCGCGCGCCAGCATACTGCGAGAGACATCTAATGCCGCAGCAATTTCAGAAGATTCTCTTATAAGAGTTTGATTTTTTTCGCCGAATTGCGGTCTTGCCAGAGCCAGTATTATAAAAAAGAGGGCGGTCAACAAGAGAAAAAATTTTGTCTGATAAGATTTGAAATTTACATTGGATAGTTTTGAGATTCCGTATTCTGAAAAGAAAAGTTTTAGGCTGCTCTTTCTCTTTTTGAGAAAAACAAAAAAGAAATAAGCGGATATTGGAAGGATAATCAAAAGGAGCAAATATATTTTGTCTGAAAACATTGAATCTGCCTTTATGAAATATAAAAAGTTATAACTTGAATAAAACGCTATATACAAATTACAGCCGAAA
>JAIRQB010000164.1 GCA_031256695.1 Elusimicrobiota bacterium
GTTTGTAAAAAAGCCAACTAATAATATAAGGCTGTAATGTCAATAGAAAACCTATCAAAGAATAAGAGAATAGATTTTTAGGAACTCTCCAATATATGCAAAGTAAAACTGCTGCAAGAGAAATACCTATAAAAGAGACAGCATTTATTCCGACAGGCAAAAGTTCGCTTCTTTGCAAAATAAAATCCATAAAACGGGGCGAATATCTCCCTATTGATATGCGAAAATTAACAGGCATCATATTGAAGACAGCCCAATCCCAATCGTGATTGTGAAACATAAAACTGAATGTATCAAAGGCAAAAACTATATTTAATCCTAAAAAAACTATAAGAAAAGATTTCTTATAAAGCGGCAGTATTTCTTTCTGCTTATTATAAAGGACTTCAACAATATCCTTGTTAAAAAAAGAAAACGGCAATTTTTCAAAAAAGGAATATATTTTTTTAGAACGCTGCAAAAAGAATATCAAAGCGGCGGACAAAATTATAAAAATAGGAAGTTTAATGGGCGAAGCAAGATAATAATCGGTCATAATGACCTTATCTATTTCAAACTTTGAGCCTACGGCATTTGGAAAAATAATTTTTGTTTTTTTCCAAACGCCGTTTTTTAATCCTGCCGTATTTTTGCCTTTTGATAAGCCGCTTCTTTTTGAATTCTTTTCATCAAAAACGCCGTCTTTGGAAGACGGAATAATTATAGTTGCAATATTATTATTGAGTTTGGAAGTGAAAATGCTGATGTGTTGATAATGCCGCTCATTAGTATTGCCTAAATCAAAAATAAGATAAGCATCTTTATCGCTTATTTCAATAGTCTTTCCATTTATTTTCACTCCAAAACTTTCCCCATTATAAATTTGATTTTGTGAAACATTTAGATTTTTAATAAGTAAAGACGGCATAGACAGTCTTTGTTTTTCATAAAAAATAGCCAAAAATAGAATAATAATGCCAAGCGCCGCTGCGGTATAAAACTTGAATTTTGAGCATTTCATCTTCGTCTCCTTATATATTTGTTTTTACTGTTAAATATAATTGCTGTTTCGCAATTGCCATTCTTTTGAGTTTTTAACTTTTAACTAATAACCGCTTTTTTAGTCTTATTTTCTTCAGCCCAAGATTTTCTTATATAGAGCGGCGCAATTTCTGTATGAGACTTGCCGTCAATATACAAAGCCTCTCTTGCCAAAACTGAGGCTTTTGGAAAATGAAAAGACGGCGGAAGGCTGACGGCATTTTGCCCCAGTTGTTTTTTTATGATTTCTCTATGAAAGAGCGCCGCATCGCCTATTATTAAAATTTTATTTTTATGCCTTCGCAGCGATTTTGCAAAAACTTCAATATTCATTATTGACGGCATTCCATTTCGTTTTATGAAAATATCGTCTCTTAAAGCGTTTATTGCGGCTATTATTTTGATTCCTTTTATTTTGATTGCCGCCGCCTCTAAAATAGTTAGGCAATCAAGACAAACAACAGGCTTATTTAAAATTTGAGCCGCAGTTTTTATAACAGTAAGCCCCACTCTAATGCCTGTAAAACTGCCGGGACCGGCTGAAACGGCAAATTTATCTATATCTTTTAATGAGAGATTTGAGACTTTTAATATGTTTTCTATCGTCTCTAAAATTTTTTCAGAGTGAATTAGACCGCAGTTATAAAAAATCTCTGCGGCATTTTGCCCGTCTATATTTAATGCGGCGCTAAAAGATTTGCCCGATGTCTCAACAGCCAGTATTTTCATTTAACTCTCTCTATTATTATTTTTCTCTCAAAATTGCCTTCATAAATCATTTCTATTTTCCAATTAGGCTTTATTTTTAAATCCTCAAGTCTCTGCGCCCACTCTATTAAAACTATATTTTGCCCGTCTAAATACTCCTCTATGCCTATATTTAAAAGGTCGGCTGAAGTTAATCTGTAAAGGTCTAAATGAAAGAGTTTGCAGGATTTAGTTTTGCTTGCGCCTGCCTCTTTGTTTTCACTTGCGCTTTTAATTTGGTATTCGCTTGCGATTATAAAACTTGAACTGCGCGCATATTCTTTAATTCCAAAATATGAAACTATGCCTTGTATAAAAGCGGTTTTGCCGCTGCCGAGTTCTCCTATAAAAAAAACAATATCGCCTCTTTGCAATTTTTCGGCAAAAGAAGCCGCCAATAAATGCGTAGTTTTTAGGCTCTCTGATATAAAGATATTTTTTTTAGAAATGCTTAAAGGCTGCGCCGTCAATTTTGATTTTTTTCCCATATTCTTTAAATGTAATTCCCTTTTTAGATTTTATCCGCCCTATAAAAGAGATTTGAGGAAGGAGTTTTTTTAGAATTTCCGCCTTCTTTTCTCTTAAAGTAAAGGCGAGTTCAAAATCCTCTCCGCCAAAGAGAAGGTAAGAGAGCATTTTGTCTTTGTCTGCAACTGTCCTTTTTAATTGAGGAGATATGGGAATTTTGTCAATAAAAATTTCAGCGCCTTTTTTTGAAGCGTCAGCGAGCAGAGAAATGCTGACAAAAAGCCCGTCTGAAGAATCTGTCATAGAATTCGCAAAATCAGAAATCACAGCGCCTTCTTTTAGCCGCGCTATAGGCTGATTGTGCTTTTTGATTAAATTTTTCTCATCTCTATTGAAATGATATTTTGCGCCGTATTTAGACAATAAATCAAGTCCTGCGGCGCTATTGCCGCAAAAATTAGTAATGCCTATCAAATCCCCGTCTTTTGCCCCGCTTCTTTTAATTATTTTTTCGCTAATGCCTAATGCTGTTATAGAAATTGTAATTTTATCCGCCCTGACAGTATCCCCTCCGCAAATTTTTGCGCCGTATTTATTGCAGGCGGCAAAAATTCCGCTTGCAAATTCTTTTATCCAAACTATTTCAGTATCGCTGGGCGCTCCAAAACCTATAAAAATATATTTAGGCTGCGCTCCGCCCATAGCCGCTAAATCGCTTATATTTACTTCAATGCTTTTCTTTCCTAAATCAAAAGGGCTTATCCAATCTTTTTTAAAGTGAATGTCCTCTATCAGCATATCTTTTGTAATTGAGATAATTTCTTTTCCCGCTATAAAAGAAAAAGCATCGTCGCCGAGGGAGGCGGCAATGTTTTTTTCTGCAATTTTTTTAAAACGGCTTGCGATAATATCAATAATGCCGAATTCGCCTATAGTTGATAATGTTTTTTGTTTCATTTTAATTTAGTTAAAAAAAGCCGCATTCTTGCGGGCGGAGTTTAAGATATAAAATCAATAATTTTTTTAAACGCTTTGACGCATTCGGGAACAAAAGGCAAATAAGCCCAAATATGCATCATTCCTTCGCCGCGCTCAAAACTGCAGTCTATGCCGGCGCCTTGCAATTTTTTGACAAAAGGCTCAACTTGCGGGAAAAAGGCATCATAAGTTCCAGACAATATATAAGTCTTTGGGAAAATATAATTGCGAGCGCAATTTTTAAAATCAGCGTAAAAAGGGGAATAAAAATAACCGTCGCTTGCCTTGTCCTTTGCGCATAAATCAGAGAGAGATTTGATAAAAGTATAAGAGAGGATTTTGTCGCGCTTTTGAGCCTCTTTCATTGCGGCAATTATTTCAGGGTTTTGTTCATTGAGGCTGCCGGGGGATAGCAAAATTATTTTATCGGGCAATTTTGTTGCGATTTCTTTACAACAAATATGCAGGCATAAAACAAGGGCAAGGTGAGCGCCCGCTGAATCGCCTAAAACCGTTATTTTTCCTTCTATTTTTTCGCGCATACTTTTATAAATATCAACTATTGAGAGGCTTGCCTGTTCAATAGAAACTTGCGGAAAAAGAGGATAAAGCGGCGCCCATACGGGAATTTGAAGCGATTTGATAATTTTTGAAATAGCGCGCCAGTGAATTGAATGCATACCGAAAATAAAACCGCCGCCGTGCAGAAAGAAAACAGCAGAAGAATGCCCTTGCTGTTTTTTTTGCGCCGCAGAGGCTTTGTCATAATTTTTCGGCTCTATAATCCAAACAGGGCAATTTGAAATTGTCTCGCAACGGGCTGCAAAATTGCGCTCAATAAAATTAGGAGCGGTAAATTTTTGTCTCCCATTGCGTTCTTTCAAAAACGCTTCAAGAGCGCTATCCCCAAGAGAAAAAGCCTTCGCCCCTACAAAGAAAGGAACTGCTCTCTCGGCTATTTTGTATAAAATGCCGCTCATTGATAATTTACCTGTAATTTACAAATTGCAAAGGCAGGGAAAATGAGATTTGTTTTAGATGGGCTATAGCGGCTTGCAAATCGTCTTTTTTTGCGGATATTACCTTAACTTTTGCGCCGTCTATTTGTGTTTGAACTTTAATTTTAGAGTCCTTTATAATTTTTACAATCTCTTTCGCTTTGTCTGACGGCAGCCCCGATATTATTTCAGCCGTCTGTCTTATATTTCCTTCAAAAGCCTTTTCAACGCTTTTATAATCAAGCGATTTTATAGAAATACTTCTCTTTGCAAAACGCCCTTCTAAAATATCTTTTAGAGATTTCAATTTATAGTCGTCGTCTGCTACAAGAATGATTTTCTTTTCGCCTTTATTTAATTCTATTGACGATTTTCCGCCTTTAAAATCAAATCTTGAAGCGAGTTCCTTTTGAGCCTGATTTACCGCATTTTCTACTTCCATAAAATCCACTTCTGAAACAATGTCAAATGAAAATTTATCAGCCATTTTTTACTCCTTTTTGTTGGTATGTCCTTCTACTCTACATTCAAAAATTCTTAAGCCGACACCAAGTATCAAAGTCGGCAACAGACTTTGCGGCGAGAATTTTTGAGACTAATGTATCGGCAAAACTTAATCTTTGAAGCATTTTGCTTGAAGCAAAATGCTTAAGCGTTATTTGGCAACGCAATAGCGTTGACAAATTACGCAAGCCTCTTTTTTATTGTTACTGGTATCGCTGATTGTAAGTCCTTCGCTCTTGCCTTCAAAAATTTCTTAAGCCGACACCAAGTATCAAGGTCGGCAGCCGACACCAAGTATCAAAGTCGGCAGCCGACACCAAGTATCAAAGTCGGCAGCCGACACCAAGTATCAAAGTCGGCAGCGGACAAGCCGCTGAAATTTTTGAGATTAAGGTGGGGCAGGGCAAAGGCATATTTGAACCGTGCGCTCTATGTATTTTTGTGGAAATTTTGGCTGTTTTGACGCAGAATTTACTGGACGTAAATGCAAGACAAAACAGCCAAAATTTACCAAAAAGACGACGAGCCGAAG
>JAIRQB010000244.1 GCA_031256695.1 Elusimicrobiota bacterium
TGAGATTTTGAAATTTGGCTTTTATCCTTTAATGCGGCGACAGCCGCGCTTTGAGCCAAGATATTTACATTGAAAGGCGGTCTTATTCTCTCTATAAAATCAACGATATTTTTATCAGCAAAACCATAGCCTACCCTTAAACCTGCAAGCCCGTAAGCCTTTGAAAAAGTCCTAATAATTATGAGATTGTCATTGTCTTTTAAGAAATCCAAAGCATTAGGATAATCCTCATTTATGGCGGCATATTCAAAATAAGCCTCGTCTGCAATTATAAGAGGCTTGACGCCGCGCATATTCGGCGGGACATTTTGCAGAAATTCGCTAAATTCATCTTTTGTGATATAAGTTCCCGTAGGATTATTAGGATTTACGATTACTATTGCTTTAGTATTGCGGGAACATATTTTAAGCATTCCATTCAAATCGTGCTTAAAGCCGTCTTTCATAGGAGCGGCAATACTGTGAGCGCCCATCAATTTTACAGCCATATCATATCTGACAAAAGTGTGTTTTGACATCACTATTTCATCTTCGGGATTAAAGAATAGTTTGGCTATGATTTCTATCAATTCATCGCCGCCTGAACCTACAAAAATATTTTCTGACGGCAAATTGTATTTGCGCGAGAGCGCTTCTTTTAAAAGATATGAATTTGAATCGGGATAATAAAAGACGTCTTTTAAAATTTTTCTAACGGCATCTGTTGAGAGTTTTGATGGTCCCAAAGGATTTTCATTTGAAGCCATCTTAATAATCCTTTTTAAACCCAATTCTCTCTTTACCGTCTCTATTGGTTTTCCTGCAGTATAAGGCTGAAAATCTTTACAACTATCTCTGATAATTTTTAGAACGTCCATTATTTCCTCCTTTGATTGTAAAGCGCTGCGCTGACCCTTCAAAAGCCCTTTTTCGCCCATCTGGGCAGGGCTTTTGAGACAAGTAAGGCAAAGGCGCATAAAGCCTTGCCCAACAAGCCGATTTTTAAGATGTCTTTGGATATGAGCCGAGTATTTTTACAGATACGCAAATATCTCTCAACTTTTCCAAAGATGAAACGATTTTTTTGTCCTCAATATGCCCTTCTATATCTATAAAAAAAATATATTCCCACAATTTTTTCTTTGAAGGGCGCGATTCTATCTTTGTCAAATTGATTCCGCTTTTATCAAAAATACCCAAAATCTCATAGAGAGCGCCGACTTTGTCCTTTATCATCAAAGCAAGACTTGTTTTATCAGAGCCGCTCGGTTTAGATTGCGCCTTTCCTATTACAAAAAAACGCGTAAAATTTTGAATGCCGTCTTGTATGCCTTTTTCCGCCGCGCGCAAATTGTAAATTTTTGCAGCAGCCTCAGACGCTATTGCCGCTGAAAAGTTTTCTTTTGAGACTTTCTTTGCCGCTTCTGCCGTAGAGGAAACTGAAATAATTTCAATATCGCCGTAATGGGAGTTTATATAATTACGGCATTGAGCCAGCGCTTGCGGATGAGAATAAATTCTTAAAATCTTCGCTTTATCATCTTTTACCAAAAAACACTGCTCTATTTTCAGACTAATCTCGCCGCAAATTTTCAATTCGGTTTCGGCTAAAAGGTCAAGAGTGATATTTACAGAGCCTTCATTGGAATTTTCAACGGGAACTATGCCGAAATCCGCCCGCCCTTTTTCTATCTCGTCAAAAACATCTGAAATTACCATACAAGGAACAAAAAGAGCCGACGAGCCGAATTTTCTGATTGCCGCTTGATGGGTAAAAGTAGCCCAAGGTCCTAAAAAGGCTATTTTCAAAGTTTTCTCTAAACTTCTGCAGGCGCTTATAATTTCAGAATAAATAGCCTCAAAACCTTCGTCTTTTATTATATTTTTTGAAGAGAGGATATTTTTTATAACTTCGCTCTCGCGGGACGGCAAATAAAATTCAGAGTTGTTTTTTTTCTTATCTTTGCCTATTTCTAAAGCAACAGAAGCCCTTTTATTGATAAGTTTGACTATTTCTTTATCAATTTTGTCTATCTTATTTCTTTTGGATTGTATTTTGTCAGCCATTTTACCCCTCCGCAAAAGATTATTTTAAAATTATTTCGCAAGTTATATAGGCGGGGATTATACTAAAAAGAGTTTGGAGTAAGGATACGGCGTTTAAGAGATATAAATCAGCACTAAAACTGCATAAAAAAAGCCGTCTGTATGCATTTAAATCATACAGACGGCTTGTCAATTTTTACAAATATTTCAGTTTTTATATAAAGGCGAACCTATATCCAACGCTCAAAGAGACTTTTGAATAATAAGAATCCGCTTGATTGTCAGCGGAAAAATTATAAATCCCATAACTTGCCTCTAAAAAGAGACCTAATAGAATATCCCAGCCTATGGCGCCGGCGGTATACACACCGCCCTTGACTCCGCTAACTCCCTTAATGTCAATTACGGGAATATATCCGAGATTTACCTTGCCGTAGACGCCTGTTATAGGAATTTTAAGCATACCTGTTGCATAAATAGGCAGGCAAGAAAAATTGCCTCTCGGCTCAAGATATTCAGCGCCTGCGCCTATACTTATTATGCCGGTGGCAAATGACCAAAGATATTCGCCGGCAAGAGATATGCCATTGCCCATATTCCCCAAATTGTCGCCTTTCATCCCGCCTATATCAATGCCCGCTTTAACGCTTATATCAGCCCAAGCGGCTGATAATG
>JAIRQB010000083.1 GCA_031256695.1 Elusimicrobiota bacterium
TGTAATACAAAAGACAAAAATGGGGCGCGCTTTAAGGGCTGTAAGTTTTGACAGGGATACAGCCAATCTTATGGGCATAAATGTCACGCGCATAATACAATTCACATTTTCAATAGCGGGGTCATTGGCAGGTCTTGCCGGAGTCTTTTTAGGCATCAATTATACTCTCTATCCCACTCTCGGCAGTCTTGTTGTGAAAGGTTTTATAGCCTCTGTGATAGGCGGTTTAGGCAGTTTAGGCGGCGCTATAGCGGGCGCTATAGCATTGGGTTTTTTAGAAACTATACTTATACATTTAGTCGGCTCAGGATATGCGCCGATTTTTATTTTCTTCATTATGCTGGCTTTTTTGCTGATTCGCCCGCAGGGCATATCAGGCTCTAATGTTCAAGAAAAAGCCTAATTATGAGAGTAATTTGGCGGCGTAAGACGCCGCCAAGAAATAAAGTCGGCAATACGCCGCCAAGAAGCAAAGTCGGCAAGCCGACACCAAGAAGCAAAGTCGGCAAAACGCCGCAAATGACGTCGTCTGCGTCGTCAAAGCATAGCCCTTCAGTGTCATTGCCAAAGACCCGGGTGTCATTGCGGCGGAAGCCGCAATCCATTTTTGTTATAAGCCTTTCACCTTTTTGCCTTTTGACTTTGAAAAAGGAAAGGCAACGGCAAACAGGGATTGCGGCTTCCGCCGCAATGACACCGGGGCTTTAGCGGATTTGCGGCAGCGCTATGCGTTTGCGCACGCCGCAATGACACTACTCAAATTTGCCGTTTTCCACAATTTTTAACTTTCAAGGACTTTAATATGGAACTCTATATTTCCATCGCAATACAAATTTTAATAACAGTTATATCAGTAGTAGGCGTCTTTGTTTTAACAGGTATGACGGGAATGTTTAGTTTAGGGCAAGCCGCTTTTATGGCAATCGGCGCATATGTGTCGGGCATACTTGTAGTCAATTTAGGTTTTCCTTTTCCCGCCGCTTGCGCTCTTGCCGTTATTTTTACGGTTTTTATAGGTTTTATTGTGGGTTTTCCCACTGTGCGTTTGCGCCGCGACTATATTTCTCTTGTGACATTAGGCTTCGGCGAAGCAATCAATGCCTTATTAAATAGAGCGGCGGCAATTACGGGCGGGGCGGCAGGCTTTTCAGGCATTCCCCCAAAGACTACTTTGACTCTTACTGTGATATCAACTATAGCCGCCATAGCGGTTGTTTGGAAATTTAAGACTTCAAAATACGGGCGTCAATGCATTGCTATAAAAAGCGATGAACTTGCCGCAAAATCTATGGGCATAAATGTTGCGCGCATTAAAATGATTGCCTTTTTATTGTCTGTGGCAGTCACAGCATATGCCGGCTGTCTATACGCTTTTTTTACAACTTACGTTGACCCGTCTGTTTTCGGCTGGAAAAAGAGCGCCGATTGGGTGATTATGGTCTTTTTCGGCGGGGTCGGCAGTTTGACGGGCGCTGTTTTTTCAGCCGCTTTCTTGACGGGGCTTCCTGAATTTTTACGCTTCCTTGCTGAATACAGAAGCATTTTTTATGCGGTAGTGGTTTTACTTGTTATAAATTTCAAGCCTGCGGGGATTTTCGGCGAATGGGAATTGACTATGCATAATTTGCAGGAATTCAAAATCAAAGCAATCAAAGCAATCAAAACAATCAAAAAATTAAAAAACAAAAATTAAGGAAATACTATGAGTCTTTTAGAAGTAAAAAACATTTATAAAAGTTTCGGCGGCGTTCAAGCCATAATTGACTTCTCCCTGCAAGCAAATCCCGGTCAAATACAAGGCATTATTGGTCCAAACGGAGCGGGGAAAACTACTATTTTTAATGTTATATCAGGCATTTATACCGCAGATAAAGGCTCTGTTTTTTTAGACGGCAAAGAGACAACTAATTTAGAGCAATACAAAATTACAAGAGAAGGAATAGGGCGGACATTTCAAAATATAAGGCTTTTTAAAGGCTTAAATGTATTAGAAAATGTTATGTGCGCCTTTGACCCGCAATCTAAATATTCCATAGCGGGCGGGCTTTTGCCTACTCCAAAACGCAAATTTGAAGAAAAGCGCGGGCGGGAAATTTGCAGGCATTTTTTAGAAATTACAGGTCTGTCTGAATATGAGAAAGAACAGCCTTCAAATCTCCCATATGGGCTTCAAAGGCGGCTTGAAATAGCAAGAGCGCTGACTTGTCAGCCGAAAGTCCTTTTGCTTGACGAGCCTGCGGCGGGCTTAAACCCGACAGAAGTTTCAGAGCTCACAAGTCTTATAAGAAAATTGTCCAAAGAAATAGGTTTTGCCATATTGCTTATAGAACACAGATTGGATTTAGTGATGAATATCTCGCAAATTATCCACGTCCAAAATTTCGGCAAGACAATAGCGGTCGGCGCTCCCGATGAAGTTAGAAATAATAAAGACGTCATTGAGGCATATCTAGGTAAGGACAATTAAAAGTTAAAAATTAAGGAAAAAGGCAAAAGATTAAACCTTCAGTGTCATTCCCGAGTTGCAAAACAGCAGACAAGGCAACTCAAGAATCCATTTTTGCTGAAATAAAGACGTTTTCCTTTTTGCCGTTAATTCTCACTTTTTGTTAAGGAGTAATGAATGTCAACAATGTTGTCTATCAGCAAATTAAATGTCAGATACGGTCATATTGAGGCTCTGCGCGATATTGATATTGAAGCCGATGAAGGCGAAATATACAGCATAATCGGCTCAAACGGAGCGGGCAAAACTTCTTTGCTTAAAGCGGTATCAGGTCTTGTAAAACCGCAAAGCGGGGTTATAAAGTTCAATGGAGAAGTTTTAAGTTCTAAACCGTATAAAATAGTTGAAAAAGGCATAGTTCACGTCCCCGAAGGCAGAAAGACTTTTTCAGGGCTTACAATAAAAGACAATCTTTTAATAGGCGGATATTTGAGCTCGGGCAAAGATTTAAATGAGCGTTTAGAAAAACAATATAAACTTTTCCCTATTTTAAAGGACAGGAGCGCTCAGCACGCGGGGACGCTTTCAGGCGGAGAACAACAGATGCTGGCTATATCCCGCGGGCTTATGGGAAATCCTAAAATGATTTTATTAGACGAGCCGAGTTTAGGGCTTGCCCCCATAATAGTCAATCAAATTTACGATTTAATAAAACAAATCAGAGAAAGCGGAATAACTGTTTTTTTAGTGGAACAAAATGCCCGCAAGGCTCTTTCAATATGCGATAAGGCTTGCGTTTTAGAAAACGGACGCATTGTTTTAAGGGGCAATGGACAAGAATTGCTGAAATCAGAGCAAGTGAAAAAAGCATATTTGGGCGGATAAGAAAAAGGCAATTAAGAATTGAGAAATTGTCGGCAGCCGACCCCAAGAAGCAAAGTCGGCAGCCGACCCCGAAACTTTTAACTTTTCACTTTTCACTCATAACTCTTAATTTAATTGGAGTCATAATTTTATGCGCGAAGAATCTCTAAAAGCCCTTGTCTATAAATACTATTTTTCAAAATTCGGTTATGAGCCGAATTATGAAAATATAGATTTTGTCATCGTCTCTAAAAAGACGAAAAAGGATTTATTCGGCGGCGGCGAGGACGCGGGCGAGCACCTGTTATGGGCGGAGTCCAAAAAAGGCTCTCAAGATATTTATGAGATGTTTACTCAACTAATACTCACCTGCAAGAAAACCTACGACAAGGCTCAAGTTTTAGCGCCTTCTTGGCTCGGCGTTTTTGACAATGCCAAAATCGCTTTTGTCTCATTTCACGAGGTTTTGCCGATTTTCAATGAGACGGATTTTAATTGGAATCAAACCCCGTCTAATCACAAAACAGCCGATTTTCAAAAATCCCTCCGCGCTG
>JAIRQB010000238.1 GCA_031256695.1 Elusimicrobiota bacterium
TCCAAACATACTCATCCAAACAAAAATACAAATAACTAATTCTTCAGCAAATGATATAGACATATTTAATGCATACCTGCTTAAAACATTCGCAAAATTCATAAGAACCATAAAGGCGAAAAATAAAACTATAGCGCCTTCTTCAAAACGGTCTAAAATTTTACCCAAGACTTTCATAGATATCTCCCTTGTTAAAATTTAGAATTAAAAGTTTAGAGTTTAAGAATAAAAATATAAGTTTGCGGCAATTAAGAATTCTTAATTGCCGCAAACCGTAAGTCTTGCCGAAGGCGGCGGCGCTTCTGCGCCACCGCCCGCCTATTCTGTCAATAAAACTATTTCGCTTTATAGCCGAATGCTTCAAACAATTCCGCTCCGTATTGGTCTATATATTTTTTATAGAGAGGAGCAAGAGCAGTTTGGAAAGCGGCAATTTCAGCGGGAGTTAAAACATTTGCCTTCATTCCTTTATCAGTCAAAGTTTTAAGGAGTGAAGCGTCTCTTTGCCTGTTTTCTATAACTTGAGCCGCCATTGCCTCTGTCGCAGCTTCTTGGAATATCTTTTTGTCTTCATCGTTTAAAGAATCCCAGAATTTTTTGCTGGCAGAAAGAACTATAGGGTCATAGCAATAGTTTGCGACAGTTAAATAAGGCTGAACTTCATAGAGTTTTGAACTGTCAATTATCCCCAAAGGATTTTCCTGCCCATTTATAGTTTTTTGCTGCAAGGCTGTGAAAACCTCTGAAAAACTCATAGAGACAGGGTCTGCGCCGAGCATTTTAAAGAGGTCAACAAGAACTGTTACGCTTGGAACTCTAAATTTCATACCGTTAAAATCTGCAGGTTTGTGAATAGGGAGTTTGCTGTTTGTAATCTGCCTGAAGCCGTTTTCGCCTAAAGCCAAAGGAACAGCGCCTCTTGCCGAGATTAACTCTTTGATTTTTGCCCCGCCCGTTCCATTGAATACATATTCATCAACGCTGGCATTGCCCTTTGTGAAAATCCAAGGCATAAAACAAGCCGTAAGTTTAGGCTCAACATTATTGTGAATCATAGCCGAATGAATATCTAATTCATTTATGCCCTGATAGAGCATTTCAAGGGTCTTTGTCTGGTCGCCCGAAGCCAATTGTTCATTAGGATAGATGGATATTTTATAACGCCCATTTGTGCGCTGCTCTACTAATTCTTTAAATTTAGCCGCGCCCCAATACCAAGAACTTGTTTCAGAAGTTGTCACGCTCAATTTTAAATCTCTGACAGCATTCTTTTTCTCGCCGCAACCCGCTATTACAAAAGCAAAAACTACGGCAAGACTAATCAAAATACCAAGACTTTTTTTCATTTTTAATTCCTCCAAATAAAATTATTTGCTTCTCAACTGCTTTTTACAAATCGGCAAGCAAAACTCTTGCCGCGCTTTTGCCATATACTGCTTTGTTTTATCGTCAACTTGTTTTTAGAATACTCCATAACAAAAGCCGTTTGAAACGGCAAATTGACAATCATCACCTCCTTATAAAAAGAAAAAAAGACAAGACTTTGAGTCTTGCCTTCTCTGCTGTGTTTCCCGCCGTTTAATCATTTCATTTAGCCTTTGCAAAATGTCCGCTTTTAAAGAATTGAAAAACATTGACGGCATATTTTATTTCCCTTATCTGATTTTTTAAAAGTCCCCAACAATAAAACAAATGTCTTTCAATTGAGCGGCATTATGCGTCAACGGCGTTTGAAATTTAGAAAAAATCAAATTTTTAGTCAATTTTCAATAGACAATAAAAATTATTTTTCTGCGTTATTATCAATGAATGCCGTCAGCCTTCAAATAGGCATTTATGCCAAAAAGGGGGATTTATGAAAAAAATGCCTTTTCTGCTTTTCCGCTTTATTCAGACTTTCCGCGCAGCGCTATGTGTTTGCGCAGCGCTATGCGTTTGCGCAATTTTCATCTTATTTTCAAAGCCCGTTTATTGTCAAGAAATGGTTGAAATATCCATTGAAGTAACAGAGATAAATGAAAATAAAACTGTTGAATTCGGATTAGAATTGCCTTCTGAAATCTCCGCATTAGAGTCTAATATACCGTCTTTAATTGAATCCGGCTCTTGGGAGAGAATTACTGAATTTGCGGCAACTCTAAAAGCATTGGAAGCAAATGGAGCGGCTAAAATACTTTCCAATCCTAAACTTATTACGCAATCCGCAACGCCTGCCAAATTTATAGTAGGCGGGGAATTCCCCGTAGTAGCCAGCGCCCTTGATTCTTCAAAAATAGAGTGGAAGGAGTATGGAATTATAGTCCAAATCACGCCCACTGTCCTTGCAAATAAAAGCATATCTATAAAACTTGACGCTGAATTATCCCGTTTAGACTTCAATATGCCCGTAGCGGGCTATCCTTCTGTTGCAAAAAGAAAAGCAACCTCAACTGTCCGCATTAAAGACGGCTCAACTATGGTTTTAGCGGGTCTTATAGAAACAACGCAAGGAAAAACCGTAAAAGGCATTCCGATTTTATGCGATATACCTATATTAGGAGCGCTTTTTAGTTCTACTAAAAACACTGAAATGAAAACCAATATTTTGATTTTTGTAACGCCTAAAATCATAGAGGAACGCTAAAAAGCGGCTTTGATAAAAGGCGACGGCGGGCGCAAATATGCCGCAAAGGGAGCGCTTATTATGAAAGACAATAAGGGGCAAACTATGATAGAGGCGCTTTTTGTAGTAGTTTTTGTCTCAATTTTTATGCTTTGTATTCTGCAAGTCTGCATAATGATTATAAATGATATGTCTGCGAATGAAGCCGCCTTTATTGCAATGAGGTCTGCGGCGGTAACTGAAGCGAAAAATAGAAAAATAGAGATTAAAGACAGGACTCAAAATTATTTCCGCTTTATAAATCCGCTCGGTTTTTATCTAAAAAAAGGCATTGTTTTAACAAGTAAAGAAGCAGCCGAGTCTGTATTGAGAAGAAATGGGCAAAATGAGGAAGAGGACATAGAAAGCGCAGGAGAAGGCGGAGACAATTCAGTGACAATTTGGGAAGGCGGAAAAGATATGAGAGAACTTTCAGGCGGCATTGTAAAAAGGCAGACAGTAAAAATTTACTATTACACAGATATATTTTTCGGCTCTTTTTTTACAAATGTCAAAAGAGGAAAGAGGTATCAATCGGCAAGAAGCCGTCTTTTTCCCTCCCCCGATGACAAATTTTATTATAAAGCATATCCAAACGCTAAAAATTTTGACGATGGAGACAACAATGGCTAATAAAAGATGGGCTTGAGTTGCAGGCTTTTTGGAGACAAATATGAACAATAAAGGGCAAAATGGATTTGATTTGATAAACAACAAGGGTCAAACCTTATACTATTTCCTAATTCTTATGATGTTAGTTTTTATAAGTTGGGCTATGATGTTAAATATAGCCAAAGTGATAATTGAGAGAATGAAACTCCAAAATGAAGTTGACAATATAGCCTTGTCTATAGCGGTTGATAAAGCGAGAGTTATGAATTTTGTAGGCGGCTGCAATTATCTAATAGGCTCTATTCTTGCATCGGGAACAAAACCTGAATTTATACAAATCCCCGCATATAACACTGATGCCGTAGCGGCATATCAAAACGGCGATTATAAAAAGAACGGCGGAACGCGGGACGGCGATGTCAAAAAGATAAAACTTGCCGTAGAGGCTTTGCAAAATGCTCAAGATGCGGCGCTTATATCTCATCTGGCATATCAAGATTATCTGATAGCAAAATCTGTTTCAAAAGAGTCCGCTTTATTGATAATGCCTTTTGCCGGTTTGCCTTCTAAAACGAATGCTCAAAA
>JAIRQB010000144.1 GCA_031256695.1 Elusimicrobiota bacterium
AGTTTAAACTAAAAATGGATACCCGCTAAAATGAAGCGGCTTCGCCGCTTCATTTTGCGAGTATGACAGCCCTGGGACTTTAGCCTTTTGCCGTTTCAATGCTGTAAGACTATGTCGGACAAAGTATTTTTCGTTTAACATCAAAAATCCTGAAAGGATTTTTGCGAGCAGGTATAGCGGCAGTTTAGGATAGAGTATTAGCGGGCAGAGCCGTTTCCCGCCCGCTTGACCGGGGGCGGGATACCGCAAACAAAAGATAAAAATCTCAAAAACAAGAAGCAAAGAGATTTTTTAAATGGCGGAGGGAGGGGGAGATCTGTATAAAGAAGCGCGCAGGGCGCGCTCAACTATCTCAAAAAATCCTTTTGCGCAGACGCCAAGCCGACATCAAGTATTAAAGTCGGCAAAAGTCTGCGTCAAAAAGCAAGGATTTTTTGAAGAAATATCGTAAGGACTTATTTAAATGGAACAAATAGAAACCTACATTGAATTAAACAAAAGCGAAAATATGCGTCAAGCGGTAATCTACGAGACGCCTATTTGGATTATCACTTTATACGTTGACTATAAAAAGCATTTGCCTTTTATGGCGGATAAAGAGAGCGTCTATAACAATCTAAATTACAGAGTGGGGGAAGTTGTAGTTGACGACATCGGATACTCAAAAAAGAATTCTTTGGCTGAATGCAAAGCGGCTCAAAGGAGTTTTTATCAAGACGGCGGGCGTCTTTATGTCCATTGCGATAACGACAATCCTCTGTGGGTTTATTTTTCGCCGAGATATTCCAAAATTATCGGTTTTTCTAACGGGAAACAGAGGGAAATAGACGGGCAAATTTATTATCCGGGCGCAGACATCAAGCAGAGTTTAAAACAATCGGCAGACAATCTTGAATACGACAAGATGAAATTCAACACGGCAAGGATTGACATAGCCAATGCCGACGGCTCTTTTGACAAGTCTATTGATTTTATCGGCAACAATATAAACATCAAATATGCCATAGCGCCTTATACTATGGCTAAAAGCATAATGCAATACTATATCAACAATGCGGCAATAAAGACTGATAGGATTTCTTTTGAATGTAAAGACAAACGGGAAAGGCTGTCGCAGAAAATACCAAACGAGTATTTTACGGGCGGCGATGACGGCGAATATCCGAAAATCAATACAGATTTGATTGGCAAAATAAAACAAGAGGCTTTTGGGTATTGTAAAGGATTGCCAGGGGTGTGCGTTGACAGAAACGATTTATATAACCCCGACGGTTCAATTAAGACAACTCGCGCTTATAGATTTAGTTCAAAGATTACGGGGAATTTGGAATATATAGAAATAAAACAGACGCAAGATATGGAGAATCCAAAAGGCGAGCAGTGGACACAATTATTTAATCCGATAGGGATACACTCATATGACAGGGCAAACGGAATTATTAACATAAACGCTATTGCTTGTCTTCCCCACTTGCCTAATGGAGTTCCTAAATACGATGCCGAGCCTTACGAAGTCCGCGCCACAGGCATTTTCAATCCCGAAAGTTCCCCCAAAGACATAATCCAAGCATTGCTGTATAAGTATTGCGAAATCCCTTTTGACTCGCAGAATTACAATGTTTCCGAGTGGAATGCCGAACTTGCCGCTCTTGCCAATATCGGCATTGTCTTTGACAAAGAGACTGACATCTTTGCCGCTATAGAACAAATACAAAATGCCAGCGCCAGAGGCTTTCAAGTTTATTATGACTATGACAAGTTTTCAGCCCGTCTTGACGACAACAATAGAGCGGTATCCGTCAATATAGAGCCGTCTGACATTCTAAATATCAACGATATAGAAATAAATATGAATACCGATTTATACGCTACGACTGCGCAGGTGGAATATGCGAGAAATTATCAAGCAAAGACTGCCGAGATTTTAATTGACAATAGAAATGAAAAGAATTTGAAAAATCTCTTTAAAATTCCAAAGACTTATATTTTGAAATCAGGTCTTAAAAGCAAGGCGGAGGCTCAAGCCGCTGCTGACAATTTAATAGATTTTTTTAAAACAATAAGACCGATGATAAACGGCATAAAGTTATTTGGCGAGGCTTATTTTGATTTAAAACTTTTTGACATAGTAAAAATAGATTTAAGGATAGAAAATAAAGACGGCGGCATTTATAAGAGATTGGCAACGGCAATAAATTATGCCGAGAATGCAACTTTTGTTTTAAGGGACAGCGCGCCGCAGATAGACAGAAATGAAGTTTTAGAATTAAACCGAGAAAGAGAAAATATAAGGCGGGAATTCGGCGGGCTGATTATCGGTAAAATTATGAATTTATCTAAAAACATAAATGAAGCCGTGACGGAAATAGACATTTTGTATTTAAGGAGCGCATAAATGAACTTAATATCGCAGAGGTGGATTGTATATCAGCATTCCAATACAAAAGACATAATTCCAAAACAGGGCGAAATGCTTGTCATAAAAGACACGCCCTATTTTGGCAATTTGGCTGTGTATATTGTAGGCGACGGCGTTCAAACAATAGATGTTTTATGCCGCAAAATTTTAAATTTGCCGATTTTGACTTCAGACTATGACAATTATGTGCCGCGAGCGGGCGAGATGCTCGGCGCTTTTAGAGAATTTAACGGCGCTCAAATAGTGTGGCAATATATCGGCGACGGGACTCATACTTTTGGGTGGTTAAAAGCGCAGACGCCGCCTACTCTTAACGCTCTTTTGGCAATGATAACGAGCGAGCAGACGGCAAGACAAGAAGCCGACACTGCATTAGATGCAAAAATAGCCGATGTAAAAAATATAGCGGAAGCAAGCAGCGTGGTTTTATCTTTTCAAAATCCCGCTCAACTTGCGGAGTGGATGGTCGGGAACTATCAGAGAGCAGACGGCAAATTGCCTTCTGATTTAAGGACGGGTTGGAAAGCGGTTTTTGTTGAGGAAGTTCATTTTGACAAGTGGTGGGACGGCGACAGCGTTCCGCCGCAATGGCGCGATATAGAAGCGCAGACAGATTTGAGCGGATACAGGACGGCGGAGGCTCAAGATATTATAGACGACACAAAAGCGCCGCTCGCAAGCCCGCAGTTGACGGGCATACCGACAACGCCCGAGCCTGACTTTACAATAAGAGACCAAATAGCGACGGCAGGACTTGTGATGGATTTATTCAATTTAATGATTTCTGTTTTACCAAATATAAGAATTATCAAAACTGCAGACGGATTAGACATAGATTTTAGAGCAACGATTGATGAGAATATAAGACAAACGGAATAAGGAGTAAAAATGTATAAATGTAAATACTTCAGCATTAAAGAGTTAGTAAATCCTGCCTTTTTAAAATTGACAAGCGAGGCAATTCTATGGAGTATTTTTGACGAGCGCCTTTTAAAACTTGCAGACGCTATAAGAGAACAATTCGGCAGTATTATTATAAATGGTGGCGGGCTGACAGACTGCGGATTGCGGCAAAACGACAGCGCAACGGGCGCGGGATTTTCTGCACACAAATACGGGCGGGCGCTTGACCTTCATATTTGCAGCATTGAAAACAAGAAACTTGATAAGCCCGCTAAAACAAGCGAATATGAAAAACTCCGCTCCGCTTTGCTATCCAATACGGCTTTCAATCTCTTAAACTTTGAAACAAACATTTATTGGCTTCACATAGACACTTTCAACCGCCAAAATCGGCTGTTTTTGCCGTAAAATAAAATAAAAGGAAACAATATGACAAAAGAGGACATTTTAAAAACAGCGGGCGGGATAGGGGCAAACATATCAGAAGGCGCTACATTTGGTCTTGGCGACATTTTATACGGCAATATTGCGGCAAGTATTGAGAAGGCAAGGGACAATTTTGGGAAAGCGCCTAAACTTGTAAAAGACAAATTAAACAATTTCTATTTAAGCGGCGAGGATGGGAATATAAGGCATATATCAAAAGAGCAGGCAAAAGAATATCAAAGGCAAGCAGGCGCTACATTCGGCGCATTAGCGGATATGTATAGGGGTGAATTCAATGATTTTAAAGGACAATACAATAAAGAGCATCCTGTAATTGGCGCATTATCAGAGGTCGGCGGCAGCATAGCGCCTGCGCTTCTTATGCCGCCCATCAGCGCCGCAGGGAAGATAAATGCATTACAAAAGGCATTAAGAGGGGCAGTAACGGGCGCAAAGTGGAGCGCGGCGCATAGTTTAGGCAATACTTTGACAGAAGGAGAGGATTTGACGGGCAGAGAGATATTAGAGCGGCTCGGCATAGATGCGGCAAGCGGGGCAATTTTGAGCGGTTTAGGCGCGCCCATTTCTGCTATTTCTAACAAAATCATTTCAAAAATAGAGCCTAAAAGAGTTTTTATAGAGCCTTGGCTAAAAGACGCCGCTTTTTTAGCGGGCAGAATGAAAGAGACTACAAGGAATGGTGAAAAGATTACGCCGCCGAAAGTTATAAGTGATTTCTATGCTGATAAATTTCAAGGGAAGAGCAGGCAAACAAAGGCAGGCAATATACATCATACAAGAATAGGTAAAGAAGAAATAAGAAAAAAGAGCAGTTATGACTTAATTCCGCAATTGGATGAGATTTTAGACAAAATAAGGAAAGTATCAGGTTATAAGGTAAGCGACAGACACGCAAATATCAATAAATTTGCTGGTTTTACATATGCTGAAACACCTATTGAATATGAAAGAATTAAACAGATAGCATTTACAACGATAGGAATAGATAATCAAGGACGGCAGAATTTTTACAATACAAGGACAAAGCCATATGGAACTGTAAAGAATAATATCTATAACAATTCAGATATGTTAGCAAGGCGTTTATTAGGCAGTTTATATCCGGTGATGAAGTATATATGGGAAAAAGAAAACAGAGATTATTGATTTCGCGGGGTCAATCAGGCCCCGCTAGTCAATAATCTCTGTCTGTAAAGCAGTATATCAAAAAAACGAAACAATGAAAAAAGAACCAAAACAAAACGGGCATTATTAAATAGCGACCAGTAGACAAGGCCTTTGCTATCTAACAATACCCGCAACGACAGTGTATCAAAAAAAATAGAGATTACTGATTTCGCCCAGTTAATCAGATGGGCTACTCTCAATAACCTCTACTTGTAGGGCAGTATATCAAAAAGCGCTAGGGGAAACAAAAATGGATTTTTTAAGTTCTTTTAAAACGCTGATTATATTGCCTTTGCTGTTGATATGTTCTACCCAAATATCAAGCGCTTCTTGAAACATACTTTTAGCGTGTTTTAAACTATTTCCATATGTGCTTATAGCGAGAGAAGGGCAATCGGCAAAAATTGTTTTTTTATTTTTGCCCGCTCTAAAAAAATAAACAGGCGCCGATACGCTTATAACTTTATTATTGCTGACTATTAACTTTGATTGTTTCATTTATTTTCCCCTTATTTGATTTTTAACTTGCTGTAAATCTTATCAATTTTGAGTTTAATTATTTCAATATCTTTTTTGAGGATTTCAATATCATTGTTTTGAGAGGAGTTTTGATTGATTTTTTGAGTTTTTCTATTGCTTATATTTTTTATATTGCCGTCTGATATATTTTGCTCTTCTGTTTGTGAAAAATTTTTGCCGTATCCGAAAATCTCTTTTATTTCTGCTTCAGGCTTTTTAAAGATTTTAGAGAGTTTTAGGATGTAATCCGTATTTGGCGTCCTCGTGCCGTTAAACCATCTGTTTATAACTCCCTGCTCAACTCCCAATTCTTTAGCAAGTTTAACTTGCCCGCCTCTAACCTTTCCGTATTTTTCCTGAAACAACATTTCTACTTTCGTCATAACTACCTCCTTGTTATTGTCTAAAATTGACAAAATAAGACAAATAAGACAAAATAGCAACACAACAAAAAAATTCGTTTTTTTACAAAAAATCTTTGGCAATGCAATAAGGTAAAAGGACATTGCCAAAGTCAAGCGGCTGTCGCCGCTTGACTGATAAAAAAACAACTATTCCCTCCGCAAGAGGTAGAAAGAAATGAGAAAAGACAAAAAACAAAACAAAATAAATACAGAAAAAATAAAAAAGACCCCGCTTGATTCTCACAGGCGGCTCTTGCGGAGCGGCGTAAATATATCCCTTGAAAGAATATTTACGCCGTTTTTTTATCTAAAAATAGTTTGCGGGCATTCTATAAAAAGCGGAGCGGGAAAATGGCGCTATATTTAAAAAAAGCGCATAAAAAGGAGGCAGTATGGGAATATGCATTGACAACAAAATTTGCGTATTAAAGCGTGAATTGGCTTTGAGGCGGTATGTGTATCCTAAAAGGGTAGAAAGGAAGCAGATGCCTTTAGAGGATGCGGAGTATGAGATAAGGGTAATGCAAGAGATTTTAGTTGACTATATGGCGCTCAAAGACAAGATGACGGCGGCAGAATTGAAAGAGGACAGGAGAGCATTATGCCAATAGAGAGCATAGAGATTACGGCTCAGCATTATAAGAACAAGAAATTCCGCAAGGCAATATTTTTGATAGTTTTAAGCGGGGCAATAGGATTTTGCATTGGTTTTTTGTTGGGGATTTTGAGGTAGAGTGAGTAAATTAAGCGCGCTGTCAGCGGCGGGGGTGAGTTATGCGTAAGAAGAGGGTTTATATAGCGGGCGCTATCAGCGGCGATAAGAACTTTAAAATAAAGTTTGGCATAGCCGAGAGAGAATTAAGAGAGGCGGGGCATATAGTATTAAACCCCGCCTCATTGCCGCAGGCAGTAAAAGGCAAGACATACAGGCAATATATAGATGACAGTCACAAGATGCTGATAAAGGCAGACGCTATTTTTATGTTGCCGGGCTGGCAGACTTCGCGCGGCGCTTGTTTAGAGTTTTTATACGGATGGATATGCGGATTAGAGATTTTAGAAGTAAATAGAGACGGCGTCATACAAGAGGCAAAAAGAGGGGCGACATACTTTAAATCTTACACAGGGGTATTTTCTTCGCGGGGTTTATATGTTTATAAAGGATAAGAATATAGACATTAGGCTTATAATGAGTTTGCCGCAGAGGCGGGAGTATGCGGAGTGGTATTTAAAGAATAACAAGGAGTTTATGTTATATAACAGGACAGAGCAGGTGATGATATTTTTGAAATATCATTATGGATATGGGCAGAGGCGGATAGTAAAAAAGATGCGTATTTCGCAATACTCTGTTAGGAAATTTTTCAATAAGATGAAAGAGCGGGACAGGTTTTAGAAAGGGGAAAAGCGGTGTTAGAGAGCAATTTTTACAATTTTATAGTGATGTTTAGCGCGGGCTTAGCGCAGCGGCATATAGAGGCGGGCTTGCCGATGTGTCAGACGCGTTATTCGTATATATGCGCTTTAAATGCGGACGATAAATTCAGCGAATTTATATACAAGATACCGCTGTCAAAAGAGGAAGTAGAGGCGGCAGAAAGAGAGTTAGACAAATCTTTTGAAAATTTCTTTTACGGAATGGAGACAGAGGCGAAGCGGAAATTTGTCAAAGATATGAAGGCAACAAAGAATATAACAGAGCGGGCGCACAAGATAATATACAGCGAGGCGAGTTTTGAATTGTATCAAGAGGCATATGAAGAGGCAATGATAGGGATAAAGAAGCGCAATAATAAGTTAGCGGCATACTTTTTGGGCGACAATAGGTTTAACAATTTAGAAAACATATTGAAGTATTGCCGCGCTGTAGAGAAATTGCTTTACAATGCCGACAGGCGCGTATTAGAAAACAGCATAATAAAACTTACCAGTTGGCTGCAGTGGTTTAGGAGTCAATTTATAGGGACATCTTCGGGCAAATTGATAGATGCGAGCGCGCTGATATTTTTTAGCGCGATAGGCGGCACGGGCAAGAGCGAACTTTTGAGGGCATTTAAAGGCGCTTGCGAGGATTTAGAGATTACGGCAGAGAACTTTACAGCGCAAGGTTTGACGGGGCGTTGGACGCCCAGCATAATAAAGGGGGTAGATGTTGCGGTAGTAGAGGATGCGGATTTGACGGCGCGCATAGGCAATGATGTAAATGTAGACAAATTGAATGCCATTATAGACCGCGGCAAAATAGACTTTGAGCAGAAGAACAAGCAGAAGGAAATAATACAGACAAAACTGACAGTGATAGCCTCAACGAATAATAGATTTGTAAATCGCAGGTTTAGCGTAATACCTTTGGCGGAGCGCGAGGTAAGCGATGATATGAAAGCGCCTTCGCCTGAGGAATTGAGAGAGGCTTGGTATGACGCTATATATTTTTGTCCTGACCACAACACAACTTTTGTGGGGGTAAAGAAAATGAATCAGAGAGCGCCTGGCAGTTTAAGCGAGGATATGTTAAAAATCTATGACATATTTGAGCATTTAGACAACATAGAGCCTGTAAAGAGCGTGCGTGGGATAATTAGGGGAGTAATAGACAGGGACAAAGAGACGCCGAGGCGGCGGGAATTTATATTGCAGCATATAAGGGAATTGATAAAGTTAGGAGTATTTGAGAAAGAAAGTCCTGAGAGCAATGGGGCGCTTTTAGTTAGCAAAGTGCGGTTGATTAGCCGTCCGAAGTTTCAAAGGTATATAGGGGCATATGAGGAGAGTTGCGATGAGAGCCAGAGTTGCGAGCATATAATATTTAAGCATTACATAAAGAATATGACATTAAACGGGGATATAAAGTTAAAGAATATAGAAGAAAACATAAAGACGATAGAGAACAGATTTGAGGGGACGAAAGACAAGGGGATTTTAGAGAAGAAAGAGAAGAGATTAAATGAATTAGAGGAAGAGAGGATAAAAGTTAAACAAGAGATAGAGAGGCAGAAGGAATTAAGGGAAGTAATAGAGTTAGCGAAACGCTATGAAGAGGAGCAAAGGCTTGCCGCCGATGGAAGCGGCAATCAAGCAGAAGGCGATGAGAAACCGGACACGTCTTAGGGGCAAAAGCGGGTGGTATGGCGTCCATCAGAACGCATTCGGCAAAAGACGCGTTCCCCTGGTGTCACTCCCGCGAAAGCGGGAGTCCATTTTCACTAAAAAAAGACGTTTTCATATTTTGCCTTTGCCGTTAACTGAAACGTCGGCAACTCCCCAGTGTGTCACTCCCGCGAAAGCGGGAGTCCATTTTCACTAAAACATCGGCAAGCCGGGACCAAGTATTAAACTCGGCAAGCCAACGAACTCGGCAGCCGACTCCGAAACTTTTCACTTTTCATCATTAAAGCAACAGGCTATCTTTGTCTATACAGGCAAAGAGAGCCTGTTTTTTTTATTTTCGGGCAAAATTTAGGCGGCATAAAACCTAATTTTTGCCTTTTTTTATGCCTTTTCCCCGCTCCCCGTTTAAAAAAAGATTTCAAAAAGCCTTTTCGCCCATTCGGGCGAGGCTTTTTGAGTTTAGATGTGCGGGCTACTCCGCCCGCAGTTTATATCCCACCCCTATCCCCGCCCTTTAAAAAGGGCGGGCGAAGGCGTTTCTTTCGTTTTTTTATCTATTTCCCCGCTCCCCGTTTAAAAAAGCGGAAAAAATCTAAATAGAAGCGAGACTTAAAAGCAAAAGCATTGTTAGTATTTTGTTATTTTTCTGTTATCTGCCGCTGTTAAAAGAGGGGAGCGGGGAAGGCTAACATAAAATTGTTGATAACTTGGGCAAAATTGTGGATAAGTGTGAAAAAAGTTGTTAGTTTTGTTATGCGCTAACAAAAAACTAACAAGGCGTGCGCGGGAAGTTTTCTTTATTTATCAATACTTTTTCTTATATTACTTTCAAGAATGTTATCTTTGTTAGGTTTTTGCAACTTTATTGAAAAAATAAAAAATAGAAAATAGAAAGAGTTGCAAAAAACTAACAAAACTAACAAAAAAGGTAATTGAGTTGCCTTACATACTGTTTTGCAACTCTGTTAAAAGTTAAGAGTTAAAAGTTAAAAGTTAATTGAGTAATTTGGCAGCGTTTTACGCTGCCAAACAACTCTTTAGTAATTTGGCGGCGCATTGCCGACTTTACTTCTTGTTGTCGGCTGCCGACTTTGATACTTGGTGTCGGCTGCGCCGATACCGAAACTTTTAACTTTTAACTTTCAATTTTTTAATAAAAACAACACAGCAAAACCTACACAAAACCAACACACCTGCAAAGACTGCAAAAAGCAGAGATTTCTCGTCGGTAAAACGCTCAAAAAGAAGCGCCGCAAAAAAACAAAAAATGCCCAAAAACTCCCGAGTTTCTTTCTTATATATAGAGAGAGAGTTAAAAGTGAATTGAGTTGCCATCTGTATTTGAGGGCAACTCCAGTTGCCTTACATACTGTTTTGCAACTCGGCGTCAGCCTTCAGTGTTGTCATACCGCTGAAAAGCGGTATCCATTTTGCCTTTGCCGTTAACTGAAGCGCCGCCGCAATCCATTTTATTTCAAACGATACTTAAGAGTTAATGAAATCGGCAAAATCGTCAAAAGCGTCAAGAACAGGATAAAAAACAGGGCATATTTTTAACATTAGAAAAGAGGCGGGAGCGCAAAATGAAAAAAGACAAAAGGGCGAAAGGAGCGGGCAGCAAGGCTACGCAATTTAAGCGTGGTCAAAGCGGAAATCCTAATGGGCGTCCTAAACTGCCGCAAGAATACAAGACATTTCAG
>JAIRQB010000241.1 GCA_031256695.1 Elusimicrobiota bacterium
TTACGAACAGGTTTTTGAAGACAAAGGAATAAAGATGACAAGACGCGGTTTTTTTGCCGCTTTAAAACTTGAAGACCCTTTCCGTTCAAAAAGCGCCGTAAAACCCCATGAAAAAACTCTCTCAAAACCTAAGGCTGACAGGCTTAAACTTTTAAAAGCCGTCAAAGCAAATATCAGCCCTATATTCGGGCTTTTTAGCGATGACAAATCTGTAGTTAAAAACATAATCAAAGGCATAGCGAAAAAGAAGCCTCTTGCAACAGCCTCTGATAAAGACGGCGTTTTTCATAAATTGTGGGCTGTCTCTGACGGCGAGATTGTAGAGACTATTGTAAAAACTCTCTCAAACAAAAATATGTTTATAGCAGACGGGCATCACAGATATGAAACAGCCTGGAATTATTCTCAAGAAATGGAGCGCAAAGACAAAAAACATTCGGCAGATAAAGATTACAATTATGTTTTGGTTTATTTATGCCCGATGGAAGATGAAGGCGTTTCCATTTGGCCCACGCACAGAGTAATTGAAGAACCTTCCGACCTTGAGGAAAGAATTGCAAAATACTTTGACGTCTGCCCGCAAAACGATTTTCAAAAACTTTCAAAAAAAGAAATACAGCCGATTTTGCTTTTTAAAGACGGCAAATATAGAACCCTGACAATAAAAAAGGAAGCGCTGTTAAAGAAAGCAATGCCGGGCAAGAGCAAATATTACAGAAATTTAGCGGTAAGCATTTTGCATTATGTTTTAATGCCGCAAACAGAGGCTTCAGAGTTTGTATACGTAAAAAGCGAAAAGGAAGCGGTTTTACTCGCTAAAAAAAATAAAAAAATTGCTTTGATTGTTCCGCCGACGCCCGTAGATTCTTTAAAAAACATCAGTTTAAACAATGAAATGATGCCCCAAAAATCCACTTATTTTTATCCGAAACTCGCAAGCGGAATAGCAATAAGGACGATATGACTCTTTTAGTTGATATTCTATTGGTTGTAAATATCATCATAGCCTGTTATCTGGGATGGCAGGCCGGTTTTACGAGAAGTTTTTTCGCTGTTTTTACCGGATTTGTATCTATGTATGCGGCGGGCAAATATCCGTATCAAGAAGGGCTGAATTTTTATTTGATTTTTTTTATATCTGTAATAGTTTGTTTTATTTTAGGAGCGCTCGCTTTAAGGCTTGTCCGTTTTTTTTATATGAATGTAATAGATAAAGCGGGTGGCGCGCTTTTAAACGCCGCTGTTTGGCTTATAATTTCCATAAATGTTTTAGTTCCCACTTTGACATATGGAACGGCGGTTTTAGAAGGCTCAACTTATAGCGTATATAGAGTTTTGTCAGAGCAGATGCATTTGAGAATACCGATATTTAAAAATTATGTGCCTTCTGTTCTCGGAAAAATGGCTGTTGAAAAGCAGAATATATTAAATAAAGTCGGAGAGTATAATGAGAAAATTAAAATTAGGATTCCCTAAAGGAAGTTTGCAGGATTCAACTGCTGAATTGTTTAAAAAGGCGGGGATAAAAGTTTCTATCCCCGAGAGGTCTTATTTTCCGCAATGCAGCGATGAGGAAATAGAATTGATGCTAATCCGTTCTCAAGAGATGGCGCGCTATGTTGAAGACGGCTCTTTTGACGCGGGGCTTACGGGATATGATTGGATTTGCGAAAGCGGCGCAAAAGTGCAAGAGATTTGCGAATTGCAATATGCGAAGTCCGGTTTTAAGCCCGTAAAATGGGTTTTGGCTGTCCCTGAAAATTCAGCAATAAAAAATGTCAAGGATTTGGAAGGAAAAACTGTCGCTACTGAACTCGTCAGTTGCGTCAAAAAATTTTTTGCCGAAAATAAGGTAAATGTTTTAGTTGAATTTTCTTGGGGCGCTACTGAAGCGAAAGCGGGCAGGCTCACTGACGCTATAGTTGATGTGACAGAGACGGGGTCTTCTTTAAAAGCCAATCATTTAAGAGTAGTAGAAGAAATACTTACGTCAACTACAAGATTTATCGCAAATAAAAAGGCTTTAGAGGACGCTTGGAAAAAAGAAAAAATAGAAAACATAGCGCTTCTTTTAAAAGGCGCTTTAAACGCGGAAGGTATGGTCGGTCTTAAAATGAATGTCCCTCAAAAATCTATAGACGATGTAATGCAGGTTTTACCCGCCTTAAAAAAACCCACCATTTCACAACTCTCTGAAAAAGACTGGTTTGCTGTTGAAGTAATTTTGGAAGAAAAAACCGTCAAAAAAATCATTCCCGCATTAAAACGCGCCGGCGCCGAAGGCATTATTGAATATCCTTTGAATAAGATTATTTATTAAATCTTTCTATGACGGCGCGCAAGGAATATTAAATGAAATTGTTAAATTTAATAGCCGATGTATTAGAAAAGTCCGGCGAACCTTTAAAACAAGGACAAATTTTTGCTTTGCTTCAAAAACATCCTAAATATAATGAATGTTTAGAAATCAAGAGAGTTGATAATCCTGCCTCTGCTGTCGCAAGATGTTTGACAAAATACTCAAGCGGAAGCAATCCGATTTTCGGCATTTATGATGCAAATAAACAAAATCATAAAAAATATTTTTTTAGAAATGCCGATTTGACAGAAGTAAAAACAGACAGCGAAGCGTCTCTGCACCCGTATCTAGCGCAATTTGTCAAGGAAAGATTTAATGTTTTTTCAAAAACTATAAATGCTTTAAAGGT
>JAIRQB010000011.1 GCA_031256695.1 Elusimicrobiota bacterium
AAAAAGTTAAAAGTTAAAAGTTAAGGAAAACAACAATATAGAAACGACAAAAGACAAAAGGTGAAAGTCTTACAATAAAAATGGATTGCGGCAGCGCTATGCGTTTGCGCCCGCCGCAATGACACCGACGGGAATTGGCGCAGCCGACAACAAGAAATAAAGTCGGCAATGCGCCCTCTTGTAAAGACAGAAGTTTTTTGATGTTTAGGTTTTTGGAAGGTTTGATAACGATAAAATTGAGAGGAGAGAAGGAAGAAGTGAGAATTAAAAAAGGCAATGAAAAATTCAAAATTAAGAGTTATAAATTTAGGTTTGATGCTTTCGCAATTCAGAGACAAAATTGTTTTCATTTTCTTTCATTTTGTCTTTAAAGGCGGCAAAAGAAGGCGCATTTTGAGCAATTTTAAGACCCCATTTTTTAACAACTCCGCCGTATCCGTTTAAAATACCTACTTTTTCAGATATTTCGCTATTGTGGCTGTTTGCGCTGATAGGATAAATAAAGCCGCCTAAATGCGCTTTCTCTATATACATATAAGAAATAATTTGGTGTAAATCATCATTATACGCTCTATTTTCAAGCCCCTTGTATTTTGCATCGGCAATAAAATTACTTTTTTTATAAAAATCAGGATATTGGCTATGTTTTTTGCCTTCAAATAAATAAAGAGGGTTTTTATCAGTCTTGTTTTCAGCGTGGGTAAAACCCAAATTATGCTCTATAAAAATCTTATTAAGATACTCTTCCCACAGCCAAGCGCCGTCAAAAAGCAATCCATAAATTTGATTTTTATCAACTCCAAATGAAATTTTATCCTTGCGCAAAATTTGGAGGCATATTTGTTGAAGCATTTTGTATTCAGCAAAGTAAGGATGAGAGATGGGTTTTAGATTTGCTTTGATTGTTTTTTGCAAATCTTTTTTATTATAGGAAGGGGTATGAAAAATGATTTTATCTACATCTGCGGCAACGCCGTTATTTGAATTTAAAACTCCGCGCCCAAATTTATGAGTTTTAATATATTCTAAAGTATGCCTTATGAGTTGATTTATTTTATTGTCAAAATTGTATTCCCTCATTGTATAGGCTATTTTCCCCGCAAAAGGAGTATTTAATTTTATATGCCTATTTATATCTATAGCGCCGCGAAAATTTGAATCGTTATATTTATTGCTGCGGTATTCTTTATATAAGCCGAGCGAGAGGGCTTTTTTAAGATAATGCGGAAAAAGATATAGCAGAAAATCCCAAATGCTTTCTTTGTCTTGTCTTTGCTCAAATTTAAAAATATTTATTGAAAATACTTTTGAAAGCAAATAGTGCAAAAAATAATCATTGTCTTTTTCGTAAAAACGGGAATGGATTGTAATTTGCATTTTATTGCGCCCTACAAAACCCATAATGTTTTCTGTAAAAATTTTATCCTCTCTAAACTCAAAAATAGCGGACTTTCCTATCTCATCATTATGCCCGCCTAATGTTTGCGGAAAAATGAGCAGGTTTGGATTTTCCTCGCATAATTTGGAAATTGTTTTATTGGCTATTGCCTCTAAATCAGCGTATTCATACTCTTCATTCTTATCAAGTATCTCGGAAAGAGATTGTCCGTAATTATTATCAGTTGTTCTCATCGCCGTTTTCTTCTGTAGTATTATTATTTTCTGCGGCAACTTTATTATATGCTTCTCTTAATTTTTCTAATTCACTGTCCGCATTAGGCATTCCGCGCAAATATTCAAATAAAAGAGGGCGGAGGCGCCTTTCCCACAAATTGTTTTTTATTGCTTCATCAGTCAAATCAATAGGCTCGCCGCTGCTTGTGTCAAGGAAATATGCGCCGCCTAAATGATATGAGGAATTTAAGCCTTCAATGTCAGAAATAGCCGCGTTTAATGCCTCCATTGTTTGCCGCGTATTTTCAGGCAATTTCATATTTATGGCGCTCGCTTCCGCTGTAATTTCTTGCCAAATAAAACGTCGCCTCATTGCAAAGTCAAAACTCTCAACGCTTTTGTCAATATCATTCATAGTTCCAATAATATAGACATTTTCAGGGATATAAAAGCCTTTATAAAATTCATCGCTGTCCTCAATCATATTTTGATATTGAGTTTTGACCCTGCCTTTTATCCCTCTGTAACTCGGCTCTATTGAGAAAAATAATTCGCCGAAAATTTTTGAAATCTCGCCTCGGTTTATTTCGTCAATGATAAAGACAAATTTTTTGTCTGATTTGTTCTCATATTGCGATGGTTTATATTCTTGAAGGGCATAGTTGTCTTTTAGAAAGCCTAAGACTTTAGCTGGATATGTCGTATATTTTACTTGTGGTTCGCCTTTCTTGTATAAAGTATAAGTGACGTCGCGGGTCGCAACTATTCTGTTAAAACAAATGTTCCCTACTGTATTTATGCTGATTTTAGTGTCAGAATCTATTTTTTCAATTTTTCCTTCGTTAATATCTGTAACTAATTTATCCCACGCTTCGTCAAAATTGTCAACTGCGCCTTTTAGCGACGCTTTTAGCGCTCTCTTACAAAAATCTTTAAAAACGCCGTCTTTTCTTTTAAAGCCAATTTGTCTGGTTTCTGCGTCTGGCGGCGTAGGTCTTAAACCCTCTACAAAATCAGTGTAATCAAATGAGGGATGAAATTGGACAAAGGCAAATTGACCGCTTTTCTCAATGTCTTCGCCGCTTTCTATTCCTATCATTTCTTTGGCAATCTCTTTTGCAAGATAAGTTTTGCCGGTGCCGGGCGCGCCTGTTAAAATTAAATTGCGGTTTTCCGCTAACAATTTCCCATATACATTTGTTTCTATTGTCATATTTTCCTCTTTTTTAAAATTCTTAAAGTCTTTAATTATTGAAAAGAAATTATCAAATAATTTATTGCTGTCCTCTTGTGTGATTTCGCTATTATTGACATTTATTGAGCAATAATCTTTTTTCTCTTGTTCAAAAACTGATTTGAATTTTTTATAGAGTTGATATTCTTTGTCTAACGGTCTTTCTTTTTCAACTAATATAATTACAGAACGCAGTTCTACCACTTTTTTTAAATTAAGCTCAAAAATCGGATAAATATTTACCCATCCGACAGATATAAAATTTCTTCCGGGTTGCTTCCACGCAAAACCTGCTCCAAAGGCAAAGTTAATTGGGTCAAAGCCTAATTCTTGCAAAATATCATACTCTATAAGTTCTTTTGAAAAACCGAAACTGTCTGCAAAATGCTGACAACCGTGTTGCCAAGTAAATCCATATTTAGCATTGCCTCCCAAGCGCCCTTCATATTTAGCATTTTCTTCCCATTGTTTAATAAAAAACTCCAATAGTTTCTTAAACTTTAAATATTCGTCTGACATAATCCTCTCCTTTTTGTTTGTTGTTTTGCTGTTTCTTAAACTTTGAATATTCGTCTGACATAATCCTCTCCCAAAAATAAAGTGTTCAAAAACATTTTTGTTTTGATTTTTAGAAATACTCTCAAACAGCGAGATGCTGTCTGACAACAACAGATAACTGACTGCCGCTAATTTGCCTCTGCCCCTTGCGAAAGAGTAAAAAGCAAAAGCCAAAACAAGAGATATCCAAGGCAATGTTTTAAAATACCATACCATAACAATTATGCCGCAAACAAGGCTCTACATAGCGCCAACCTCCTTTTGAAAAGAGATTTGACGCCGAAATAAAAAAAGGGAATACCTCAATGCTTTTAGTATTGAGGTATTCCCTTTTTGTAAATGTGAATTAGAGATTAAAACAGAATTTGGGGGGGGGGGGGGGGGGTTCAAAAATTTCAGGCGCGTGGCGCAAACACATAGCGCTCGGCGCAAACGCATAGCGCTGCCTCCACTGGGGTCAAAGCGTTCGCCCCCGGTGTTGTCATACTCGCAAAATGAAGCGGCGGCAGCCGCTTCATTTTAGCGGGTATCCATTTTCGCTGTTATAAAGACTTTTTCCTCTTTCTGCCGTTTTACTTTTTCCTTCGTATTAAAATGCGGGCATATAAGGTTTTGCCGTTTATTTTTCCTCTATTTCTGTCTGAAGTAAAATCTTTATCTATTCCGAGCAGTTCAAATTGTTCAGGATTGTATTTGTCTAAAAAAGTAATCGGCACTCCCATTATGCCGTAATAGTCTATTGGAATGTCCGAAGATTGATTTATATTTATCGCATCATAATTGTCGTATTTTGGATAATCCCGCTCATTGCCTTTATAAGTTTTGTAATTTTTTGGAATAAATTCGTCGTGTCTTTTGCGGTTGTCTAAATTAGTAAACCACATTATACTGCCTTTGCTGAAATACTTTATGCCTTTTTCTATCTTAATCCTGCTCTCTGTTTTTATATTGTAATCCATAGGCACTTGAAACCATTTCTCGCCGCCATTGTCTATGCCGAGCCATACTTTATTGTCTCTAATCAGCGGGAAAATCTCTCTATAAGTAATTGCATTTTGGTCGCCGATTATCAAAAATTTTTTTTCATATTCAATAAGTTGAGCGACAAACTCTCTAAATAAACTAAAAGGCGGATTCGTGACTACTATATCCGCCTCTTTCAATAAATCTATGCACTCTTGA
>JAIRQB010000043.1 GCA_031256695.1 Elusimicrobiota bacterium
TATAGTTTTGCCTTCAGCATCCGCCATTCTGGCGCGCAGAGAATAATCGCCCGCTTTAAAATACAGCATATCAAACCACCAATAACCTGCGCTGTATCTGCAAGGATTCCACTCTCCCCCGTTGAAAGAAATTTCAACATAGCCGTCATTAGAAGCGCCTATTCTTAAAGCATAATGATGCGAAGCGCTGATTTGTTCGCTTTCTACGGGATAGTCTATGCAGAGATAAGCCGTCCTTTTGTTTTCGGTTTTGTTCTCCGCAACTATTGGAGCGGCTTTTTCGCTTTTCTCTTTTGCCGAAACATTTGAAATCTTTTTCCCCGCGCCTTTTGATTCTTTGCGCGCTTTTGCCGTCTTTACAGATTTTGCCACCGTTTGACTTTTCATAATTTTCCTCCGCAGAAATTATTTTTATTTGAAATCTTTTCCGAATATCAAGTATCTTTTGTAGATTTTTCCATTCATCATTTCGGCAGTTCTATTTGTCATCACATTGTCTTCTAAAATCCAAGAGAGCTCGCAACGTTTATAGCCTTTTTTTATAGCGTAATTTAAACCTTTTGAATACATCAAAGCCTCTATGCCTTTATTGCGATACTTTTCTATAACACCCATAATTATGAGCCTTAAAGCGTCAATTTTATTCTTGTAATAGAGATATTTTAAAAAGCCGAAAGGATAGAGTTTGCCGTCTAATCTTTTTAAAACTTGATTATAGTCTGCGCAAGAGACGAGAAAAGCCGCAGGCTCTCCATTGTCTTCTGCAAGAATAGCCAAATTGGAATCCAAAATAGGCTTTAATTGAACGGCTATATATTCAAATTCAGCGTCTGTCCAAGGAACAAAACCCCAGTTGTTTTCCCAAGCTTGATTATAGACTTTCATCACCTTTCTCAATTCGCTGTCAAAATTTTTGACGTCCAAAGTCCTTATTTTGATATTTGGCATTTTTCTCTGCGCCATATCCACAACTCTTTGGAGCCTCGGCACGCGGGAATCAGGACAAACTTCCATATCATATGCGAATAACTCTTTTATTTTTTTTAAACCATAAGAGCGCGCAAGATTAAGATAATACTCAGGGGTATAAGCCATCATAATGCTTGGCGGAATATCAAAACCTTCAGAGACAAAACCGCATTCATCATTTGTTGAAGGATTCATAGGACCTATCATTTTCGGCATATTTTCAGACTTCAGCCAAGTTTCAGCGGCATTAAAAAGTTCTTTCGCAACCGCCGTATCGTCTATACATTCAAAAAAGCCGAAAAAGCCGCTATTGTCTTTCTGAAACTTTATATAGTTGAAATCAATTATGCCCGCTATCCGCCCTATAATTTTGCCGCTATCGCTATAGGCTAAAAACATCTCTTTCTTTGCGTGTTCCCAAAAAGGATTTTTGCCCGCTGTAAGCAAGGCTTTTGCATCTGAAATCAGAGGCGGCACCCAAGCGCTTGTTTTAGGATAAAGGCTATACGGAAACATCACAAAATCTTCAAACTGCCTGTCAGTTCTTACGGGAATGATTTTCATTTTATTTTCCTGTTTATGGATTTTTGAGTTTGAGGGATTGTTTTTAATTCTTTAATCCTAAATTTGCATTTAAGGGAAAGGTTTAAAAGGTATTTAAATTATGCCGAGCTCTTTACCTATTTTTTCAAATTTTTCAAGTATGAAATTCAACTGTTCATCGGTGTGAGAGGCTATATAACTTGTCCTTATTATAGCCTGCCCTTCAGGAACGGCGGGAGTAATTACGGGAGATGCGAAAACGCCCGCATCAAAGAGCATTCTCCACATTTTAAAAGCCGTCTCATCAGAGCCTACAATAAGCGGTATTATCGGGGATTGAGATTTAGTTGTTTTAAAACCCAATCTTTTAAATTCTGATAGCATTTTTTGCGCCGTTTCTAATAGCCTTATGCGCCTTTGAGGCTCTTCTTTAATAATATCCAAAGCGGCGTCTATTGCTCCTACTGAAGAAGGCGGCAGGCTTGCGGTAAAAATAAGAGAGCGCGCCACAGACTTTATATAGTCTATAACCTCTTTTTTGCCCGCTATAAAACCGCCGACAGAAGCCAAAGATTTAGAAGCAGTAGCCATTAAGACGTCTATATCTTCAGTCATATTGAAATATTCGCCTGTCCCGCGTCCGTTTTCGCCTAAAACCCCTAATGAATGGGCTTCGTCAACAAAAATGCGACATTCATATTTTTTAGCGAGTTTTGATATTTCAGGCAGTTTTGCAATATCGCCTTCCATACTGAAAATGCCGTCAACTACTATGAGTTTAGCCTTGTCTTCGTATCTTTTTAACTGTCTTTCTAAATCGTCCATATCATTATGACGAAAGCGAACCATCTCGCCGAAAGACAAACGGCAGCCGTCTATTATGGAGGCGTGGTCTAATTTATCGCAAATAAACATCTCGCCTTTGCCGACAAGGCTTTGTAAAGCGCCTAAATTGGAATGATGCCCCGTAGTAAAAAGGATAGCGTCTTCTTTGCCTACAAAATCAGCAAATTTCTTTTCAACCTTATAATGTAAGTCCGTTGTGCCGTTTAAAAGGCGGGAGCCTGTGCCTGAAGTGCCGTATTTTTTAGCCGCCGCCATAGAAGCCTCTACGACTTTGGGGTGATTGGCAAGCCCTAAATAATTATTAGAGCAAACCACTATCTTTTTTGCGCCGTCAACTATAACTTCAGGACCCTGCGCCGTCTCCACTCTGTTGAAATATGGATACCAATTCAAATTTCTGAGTTCATTTGCCCTTGTAAAGTCAAAACATTTCTGTAAAACATCAAGTTTGCCCATAACTTATCGGCTCCTTTTGTTTTTTTATTGTTAAAAAAGCGGAAAATTTTCTTTTCCGCTTAAAAAATATCCCCGCAAATGCGGGGATATTCAAAAAACTATAAAAAATCGTCTAAAACCAGCCATTTTTTACATACCAATTATATGTTATTTCAGACCCCGTTTCAAATTCAGTAAAAACTATGCCTAAATCGTCTTTGGCGGGCTTTGTGTCGGCAATCCAAAACCTTTGCAACATTTCAATTATTTTCTGATTGTTTAAAACCGCAGGCTTTTTTGAGAATTTTGAATGAATTTGGGCGCAAAAACCCGCCGTTTTAAAGACAAAATCAGGCAAAAAGAGCGGAATTGTCCATTTTTTAGCGCCTTTTGCTATTGTTTCGGCTACTTCTTTCCATAAAAAAGGCTTTTCAGCGGCAAGATAATAGGTTTTATCATCGCTTTTAGCATTGTCTATTGAAGCGCATACCGCTTTTGCTATGTCTTTGACATAAACTAACTGTATAAATCTCTCTTTAATAGTGACGGGTTTTAGATGTTTATGCACAAGATTGAAAAAAATGAATATATCTTTGTCTCTTGGACCATAGACAGAGGCGGGGCGTAAAATAGTATATGGTATTTTGCCCTTTAAAATCTCTCTGATTTTCCTTTCGGCTTCAAGTTTGCTTAAACCATAATCAGATACGGGATTTAAATCTGCAGCAAGACTTTTAGGCTCTTTGCTATCGCTTGGTCCCATAGCCGCTTGAGATGATATAAAGATGATTTTTTTCAAATTCGCATTGATTTTTAAAGCAGTTTTGCAAATTAAAGCGGCGCTGGCAGTATTTGCTTTAAAATAATCCTCTATCCTCATAGCCCTAACTGCTCCCGCGCAATGTATTACTATATCTGCGCCTCCGATACATTTTTTCAAAAATAATTCATCGTTTAGAGAGCCGATTTGATAAGAAATAGGTAAGTCTTTTATCCATTTTAAATTGGAAGTCTGCCTAACTACCGCTTCTACTTGATGCCCTTTCTCAAGCAAGTCTTCTGCAATATGACTGCCTACAAAACCGTTTGCGCCTGTGAGTAAAACTTTCATATTTCCCCCCTTCTTTGCTGACTTGCTTTCTAATTGAAAATCGGCGGATTATACAACAAAACGGCAAGACGGCAATTATAAGTTTTACCGCTTCATAATGAATTTATACAAAACATCGTTTGAAAGAAGCGGAAAAGTTTGCGCCTTGCAAAAAACAACTTCAAAATATTGTTTTGTAAAAAATATTCTGCAGGCATTTACAACTTATACTCTACAACTCTTAACTCTTAATTTTTCATTTTTGCATATAAAAAAGCAGAGGCTAAAATTTGAACAATTTAACCTCTGCTTTTATTTTTTTAGAAACTACAGCAAGACTTCAATCATTTTGCCGCTATTATATTGTAATAACGGGCTTGATTAAGTCTTTCGGTTTATCCTTCATAAGCATTATGCCTTTTTCTATATTCTCAAAGCCTTTGAATTTATGCGTAAGCAAAGGACGCACATCAAGTTTCTTATAGGATAAAAGGCGCGCTAAATATTCCATATTTTTGCGTCCGCCGGGCATAAGACCGCCTATAATGCGTTTATGACCCATTCCTACGCCCCATTCTATACGGGGAACTTTGAAATAATCGCCTGAGCCTAAATAATTGATATTTGAGACTATGCCGCCGGGGCGGACTAACTTTACCCCTTGCTCAAATGTCTCCATACCTCCGCCCGCTATAATCACTTTGTCAACATTTTTGCCTTTTTGCGCTTCCATTATTTGAGCGACAATATCGCCGTCTTTATAGTTGACAATATCAGTAGCGCCGTAAAACTTTGCCGCTTCAACGCAATTAGGGCGAGAGCCTACGGCATAAATGCGGGCTGCCCCGCGCATATTAGAGCCCGCTACAGCCATAAGACCTACGGGACCTATGCCTATTACAACAACTGTGTCGCCATATTCCACTTCGGCATT
>JAIRQB010000056.1 GCA_031256695.1 Elusimicrobiota bacterium
CCAGGGGCGGCTTATCTCGCGGGCTAATAAACAATTATCAGAAAAAACAATAATGCCTACCGAATATTTTTCCAATCTTTACAATATAGAGGCAGTTGAAAGTTTAGCCGAATTTATTAAGAAAAAAAAATATTCCATAGTTGACGCTTTATATACATTGTCTTTAAAACTTGCGGAACAGTCCGGTGTTTTGTCTCAAAAATGTCTTAAAAAAAATGTAGAAAAATTATTGAGGCAGTATTCAAACAGAAAAGAGATTAAAGAATTGAGCAGTTTTACTTTGCCGAGCGGCGAGAGCGATTTTTTAGGTTTGATGTATCAGCGTTTAAAAACAGAAGGCGGCAGAAATATAAGAGGCTTATATTTCACTCCAAACAAAATAGCGCGGCAATTATTGTCTGATTTGGATTTTAGCGCAGGTCAGACTTTTTTAGACCCCGCTTGCGGAAGTTCAAATCTGCTTCTAAATCTTGATAATGCCAATCCAAGTCAACTATTCGGAGTTGATATAGACCCTGTAGCCGTTATGATTTCAAAATTTAATCTCATTATGAAATACAAAGATTATGATTTTGAGCCGCAAATCTTTAATTTTGATTTTTTAAAAACAGGTTCTTTATTTGAGCAAAACGGCTTTTTTGAAAGCGGTATTAAATTTGACTATATAATAACCAATCCGCCTTGGGGAGCAATCAGTTTAGATTATAAAAACAATTTTTCTGAAATTGCTTCAGGGGAAGTATTTTCTTATTTCTTGGTCTCATCTTTAAAATATCTCAAAGAAAACGCTTTATTGCGTTTTCTTTTGCCGCAATCTTTTTTAAACATAAAGACTCACAGCGATATACGCGCTTTTTTGCTTGAAAATTACAAAATAGAAAAAATTACATTTTATTCAGATTCTTTTAACGGAGTTGTAACAAAATTTATAGATATTGCCGTCAGAAAATCAAAGCCTGGGACGGCTGTTTTTTTCAGCGCTAAAAATAAGACTATTGAAGTTCCTATTTCAAGTTGGAAAATGAATTCAAACTATGTTTTTTCTATGCAGAGCGGCATAGATTTAGAAATTTTAGATTTAGTTTATAAGCGTAACTTTGCATCTCTTAAAGACAGCGTTTGGGCTTTGGGTATAGTTACGGGAAACAATAGAGAAAAATTAAGCGCTGTTTGGAAAGAAGGATGGGAAGCAATTTGGACAGGCAAAGAAATAAGACAATACAGCCTTTTACCAAACAGAACATTTATTTTTTATAACCGCGCTGATTTTCAGCAAGTTGCCAAAGACGAAATATACAGAAGTCCTCAAAAACTTGTATATAAATTTATTTCAGACAGATTGATTTTTGCTTACGATGATAAAAAAAGATTATTTTTAAACAGCGCAAATATCTTATTGCCGAAGATAAAAGGAATGGGGGCAAAAACTGTCTTGCTTTTTTTAAATTCTGAACTTTTTCAATTTGTCTATAAACAAAAATTTTCAGATATCAAGATATTACGCGGCAATTTGAGCGAACTTCCCTTTGCTGAAATTGACGGCGCAGCAAACAATGAATTTGAATTTTTAGCCGATATGATATTTAGAGGAAATAACGATGCCGTTGCGAAGGTTCAAAACAGAATATATTCTCTATATGGAATTGCTGAAAAATATCAAAAATATATAAAGGAAATTTTAAACGGAAAATGGAAAAATTAACCGTTGAACTTGCTAAACAAATTAAAAACTTAAATCAAAAATACCCGGGCAAATATGATTTAAGCGGCAGTTTTTTAGAACGTCTTTACTGCGTATTTCCATTTAATAAATTTGAGTATGCGATAAGCCATTTGATTTCTGAACATATAATATCCTTGAAGCAGTATTTGGATATTAGAAATTCTTATCTTGAGAGAAATAAATTTTTATATTTATTTGAAATTACCGCCCCTCGGACTTTTGGCGAAACTTGGGCGCAAAGACATTTAAATGAAATAGCGCAAGAATTAAAGCGCCCAAATTCTAAATTAGATAAAAAATACAGCGGAGAATATGATTTTTGGTATGAGGGAATTAAAATAGAAGTAAAAGCCTCCCGCACCGTAAAAAGACAAGGCGGAGAAACTTTAGTTTTAAAGGCGCTTTCTACAGATTCAAAAGAAGGTTTTGATATGAATTTTCAGCAAATAAAGCCTGTATGCAGCGATGTTTTTGTTTGGATAGGAGTGTGGCGGAACGCTATCAAGTATTGGGTTTTATCAAGCAGTGAAGTAAAAAATAATAAGCATTTTTCAAAAGGACAGCATAGAGGAAATAGCGGCGAAGGACAACTGTGGATTACAGATAAAAATATCGCTGAATTTGACAGGTATTTGACAAAGGCAGTCAATTTGCTTGACAAAATAATAGAGAAGGCAAAAAACAAAAAGGAGATTAAAAATGGACACTAAAGCATTGATGAGTTTGAGTTATGGAATGTATGTGTTGTCAACTATGGACGGCAATAGACCGACGGGCTGCATTGTAAATTCAGCGATTCAAGTTTCGTCCGAGCCTCCTACAATAGCCGTTTGCGTCAATAAAAATAATTGGACTAATGCTTGCATAAAAATAGCCGGCAGTTTCGCTCTTTCAATTCTCTCAGAAGATATAAAACCCATAACGATAGGGAAATTCGGCTTTTTTTCAGGCAAAAATATAAATAAATTTGATGAGTTTCAGTATGAATTGTTAGACAAAATGCCCGTATTGAAAGAAGGCATTTGCGGACGCATTGTTTGCAAACTTATAGGAATGAAAGAACTCTCTACTCACACATTGTTTTTAGGCGAAGCGATTGCCGCAGAGCAAAAAGGAGAGGCAAAGCCGATGACATACAATTATTATCACACGGTTATCAAAGGCAAGTCCCCTGAAAGCGCCCCGACTTATCAGAAAAGTTAGAAATTAAAAAAATGAAAAATTGAGAATAAAAATGGAAAACAGCATAAAAGAAAAACTATTCAATGGATTAAATTTCAAAACTATTCTCTCAAACGCTGACTTTACAGAGGAAAGCGTCAGAGCGGTAATTGTTGACCCATTGCTTAAAGAATTGGGCTATGGGCAATCTGATATTGTCAGAAATAAAAACTTGCAATTAAAAGTGGGCAGCGCTCAAAAGACAATCTCGCTTATGCCCGATTATCTTTTAAAAGCGGGGGAGTATTTTTCTTTTGTTTTAGATGCAAAATCGCCTTCTCAAAATATTTTAGACGAGGGCAATATCAATCAAGCATTCAGTTATGCCGTCCACCCGCAAGTAAATAGCAAATACTTTGCATTATGCAATGGAATAGATTTTGCTCTTTTTAGGACTTCCGATATAAAAACGCCTATTTTTTATTTCAAACTTGAGGATATAGATGAGAATTTTGAGAGATTAAAGAATTATCTTTCCCCGCAGAGTTTCCACAGCGGCAAAGAGGCTCAATATATCCGTCCGCAAGA
>JAIRQB010000003.1 GCA_031256695.1 Elusimicrobiota bacterium
TTTAAAAATTGAAAATTGAGTAATGAGGGCAGTTTTAAGGCGCGATAAGTTAAAAGCGCGCCAAGACAGAAAAGATGCAGGGAAGGCTTAAAATGTCTGCTTTCAAACAAACTTTTAGAAAAATAAGAATTGGACTTGGAAAAAGGCTGTTTGACAGAAGCAAGCGCAGAGATATTGTTTTTGATATGACAGAGGCAAAGTCAATTTTATTTAGGCGCTACGACGATAAAATAGGGGATATGACTGCCGCTACTCCTTTGTTTAGAGAAATTAAACTGAATAATCCCCGCGTTAAAATTATGGTCTTATGCGGCAAGAATTCAGCGGACATAATAAAATACAATCCATATGTTGATGAAATTTTTATTTCAAAAAAAAGATTTTGGGACTTCTTTGTCTATCTGAAAATAAGAGGAAAAGCGGATATAGGATATGACTTTGACGGTTTTGCCCCCAAATTTATGCATATGTTTTTTTGGCGCGTAGTAAAGCCGAAATTCATTATAGGCTGTCAAAAAAAAGATTTTAATATCTATGATTTATCTCTTGATTTTACGGATGCTGAATTCAATAACCGTCACATTTTGTATAGGCATATAAAATTTTTGAATTTATTGGGGATTTCAACTTCTGTTTTAAAATACGATGTTTTTATTCCCGATGATTGCATAGAAGTCAAAAAAGCAAAATATAAAATTGCAAGTATGGAAACGCTGAAAATGCGCGACTGTGGCGGGTATGAGAAAAGCGGTAAAGACGATTTAGCAAAAATGGATAGCGGCGGTTTTTCTATTGCGGGCGGAGTATGCAATTCCGAAAGCGAGATAATTCTAAATAAAGAAAGAGGCAAAACCTCAATCTGCTCTTCTGAAGAGCGTGAAACACTAAAGATGCAGGGCGCTTTGAGTAGTTTGTTGGCGCTACTGCGCCACAAACAACTCTTGAGTAGTTTGTTGGCGCAACCAACACCAAGAAGTAAAGTCGGCAATGCACCGCCAAATAACTCTCAAGAGTTAAAAGTTAAAAGTGAAAAGTTAAAAATTGAGGAAAAAGGCGATATTGTTGGAGTAAAAGCCCAAACCCCAGGTGTCATTGCGGCGGAAGCCGCAATCCATTTTCGCCGTTTGTCTTTAATTCTCAATTCTGTTAGCCGTTTCCTTTCTCTTTACAACCCCAAAAGCAAAAAAGGTGAAATTCTTAAAACAAAAAGGTTTTGCGGCTACCGCCGAAATGCCCCCGACGGCGGAGCAGTGGGCGATTCTGATAAAAACTTGCGCCCTGCCCGTCCTCTAGACTCAAAAAGCCTCTTGCCGTCTACGCAACAGAGTGATAGCGCTGACAAAGAGGTGCGCTTAAATAAAAAAGAGCAAAACCGCCAGCGGCTTGCCGCAAGGTTTTGCGATTCCTTATTCTCAAAAATTTCAGCCGCAAATGCGGCGCCCGAAATTTTTGAATGTTGGGGGGGGTGGGACGGAACAGACGAAAAGCAAATCAAACAGAGCGCCTATATTGTTTTCAATCCATTTGCCGATTCGCAGCATAAATGGATTTGTTTAGAAAAAGTAAAAGAATTGATATTTGAAATCCAAAAGATAACGGATTTTCCAATCTATGTCTTATCGCATTTGAAAAATTATGATTTTGGAAAATATAGTTTTAGCGGCAATGTCTCTCTGATTAAAGTAAATTCTATTTTAGAATCAGCCTCTATTATAAAAGAGAGTTTTCTTGTGATTAGCCCAGACACATCAATAGTTCACATTGCATCGGCTTTTAGCAAACCAACTATTGCCTTATACTGCAATGATATTGTTCTTTGGGGACCTAATAATCCAAATGCCGTTGTTTTATATGCCAATCCGATAAATTCAATTTCAGCAGATTCCGTCTGCGGCGCTTTAAAAACTATTTTTGCTAATCATAGCGCTGATATAGTAAAGCAATAAAAAACATTTGAAAAAATTTTATAAGGTTATTTATGAAAAACAAACAATTCGCAGTTATTGGTTTAGGGACTTTCGGATATAATGTCGCGGTAGAACTTGCTCAAAAAGGAGTTCAGGTTCTCGCTATTGACCACAATGAAGAAATCGTCAACAGAATAAGCGAGTCTGTCACTCAATCTTTTATAGCAGATGCCGCAGATGAAAAGGCTATGAAAGATACGGGCATTGCCGATTGCGATACGGCAATCATAGCCATCGGAGAAAATATTGAAACCAATATTTTGTCAACGCTCATAGTTAAAGAATTGGGCGTTAAAAATATAATAGTCAAATGCACAAGCAAATGGCATTTAAAAGTAGCGGCAAAATTGGGCGCAAGCCAAGTGATTTACCCTGAATTTGAAATGGCTAAAAAACTCGTAGACAGTTTAATAAGCCCAAATATATTAGAGCAGATAGAGATTGCAAAAGGGCATAATTTAGTTGAATTTGCCGCTCCTAAAATCTATTGGGGAAAAGCGCTAAAAGATACTGATATAAGGAATAAATACGGCATAAATATAATAGCGGTCAGGCGGAAAGTTCCTTTTATAAATGACAGCGGGCAAAATGACATCAAAGAAGAAATAGACGTAACTCCCGGCGCAAATTATGAAATAAATCAAAACGATATTTTGATAGTAATCGGCAAAAAAGAATCAATAGATAAAATAAATAAAGGCGATTAGTCTTTTAAGAGGTTTAAATGGATATTAAAGCGGCTCAAAGTAAAAATGCTGGAAGCGAAGTAAATAATATGGATATGGGGAAATTCTATTTTTTAAACAATAAATTTGAAGAAGCGGTAGAGATGTTTAACAAAGTAATTGAGACAAACCCTCTAAATGCAGAAGCCTATTACAATATCGGATTGATTAAAGAGTCTTCAAACGATATTGAGGAAGCAAAAAGAATGTATCAGCAGGCTTTAAATATAAATAAAGATTATGCCATAGCGCAGGAGAAATTAAATAATCTTATGGGGATAGATAAAGATGAATAATATTGAAACAGTTTTAAAAGAGGCTCTAAAAAAGATTGACGGCGCAAAAGATTTGAGGGCATTGGAAGCGCTAAAAACAGAATATCTCGGCAAAAACGGCTCAGTAGCCGTATTGTTAAAATCTATTTCTCAATATCCGCCTGAAGAGAGGAAAAATATCGGCTTTTCGGCAAATAAAGCAAAGATAGATATTGAGCGGGCTTTAGACGATAAAAGAGAAAGTTTAAGCAAGAAAGTTTTAGACGGTAAAATAAAATCAGAGCGTTTAGATTTCTCGCACTCTTTTGCTTTTCCTTTTCCAAAAGGACATTTTCACCCAATCTCTCAGACGATAGAAAACATCAGCGC
>JAIRQB010000101.1 GCA_031256695.1 Elusimicrobiota bacterium
TTGAAATATCCATTTGACGTCCCTCTGCATCAAATAGATAAATCCAAAAATTATTGTTTTTCTTGCGCTCAAGCGCTATTTCTATAGCGAATTTTCCGTTTTTAAGTTTTATGCGTCCGCTATTGTATTTATTGTCTTCGCTCTGAATTTGAATGAAATAGTCTTTTGGCAAATCCTTCAATTCTTCAAACACTCCCGTTATCAGTTGGCTGTATTCTGAAGTCAAAGGGTCGTATTGAAGTTTTATCTCATATCTGTTTTTGTCTGCGGCTTTTGTTTCGCAAAACTCTTCGGGGATAATTTGACTAGCCGCAAAAATACAAGCGCCTTGGGCTATGGCTGTAAAAGGGTCAGAACTTGAATCCGCTTTTATTGAGAGTTCGCTTTCTAATCTCTGTTTTAAGAAAGGCAGTTGAGTGGGAGCGCCTACAAAAATTATTCTGTCTACAGCGCTGTTTTTTATTTTGGCGTCGGATATAGTCTTTTTGCAAAGTTCTATGGTCCTTGCAATCATATTTTCCATAATTTCTTCTAAATCTTTTTGAGACAGTTCAATGCTTTCATAGATGTTTTCGCCGTCAATTTCAGCATCAACTTCTATTTGCGCCGACGGCATTTGCGAAAGTTGTATTTTTGCCTGCTCGGCGGCATATTTTAATTTTGCAAATTGCGGGGCATATTTAGGCTCTTTGCGTTCAAAGCCGTCTAAATTATATTTGCCGCAAAGGACGGGGATTATCTTGTTTTCTACTATTAAATTGTCAATATCTTTTCCGCCTAAAAAATTGTCTCCGTTGTGGCTAAGCGCTGTTAAATTTCCGTCTCTTAAAGAAATAAGAGCCGCGTCAAAAGTGCCGCCGCCTAAATCATAGACTAAAATATTTTCATTCTGCTCATTTTTAAATCCATATGCCATAGCCGCCGCTATAGGCTCTTGCAATAAAACCACATACTTAAACCCAGCCGCTTCTCCCGCTCTTTTTGTGGCTTCAGCCTGCAGCGTTGAAAAATATGCAGGATAAGTAATCACTGCAGCCTGAGCGTTTATTTTTTCATTTTTTCTTACGGCGTCTTGCTTTAAAGACAATAGAATTTTGGCTGAAATCTCTTCGGGCGAAAATTCTTTTTTTGCCCTTGGAAAATATATTTTCTTTTCAGTCCCCATCAGCCTTTTGATTTCAGCCTTATTGTTTTCAAATTCCTCTTTTACCGCGTCTTTAAAACATCTGAAATAAGGGCGTTTGCCGACTTCTTCAGCGCCCGCTTTATTTATGCCGAATACAGAGGGAGTGTATTCATCTCCTAAAGCGTTTTTAACTATCTCAACTTTGCCTTTGTTGAAAACCGCTATTTCTGAATTTGTAGTGCCTAAATCTATTCCTATTTCTATGACGCTCATCCTATTCCTCCGTTTTTATTTCTTTAATTATACGCGCCTTGCTCTCCAATTTTCCGCAAATGACAATGGACGGCTCTATCGTTTCTTTTATCGTATCCGTTTCAGCGCTTGGATTTTTAACAGTATCTACTATGTCGGCGTTTATGCCTTCATTATATTTCTCGCCCGTATAATCCTTGATTTCAACTCGGTTCAGTTTTAAGAAATTATAAATCCTGTTTAGAGCGCTTTGCGCCCCCGTCTTTTTATTTTCAGGGAAATTTGAATTTTTAATGATTTTTTCTAAACGCCAAACGGACTTTGCCAAATCAATAAAATGCCGCTTGTTTTCAGCAAAGGCGTCTTCTGCCGCTAAATGTTTCAACTCTTTTGCCGAAGTCTTTTCTATTATATGCCAATCCCAAGATTTTCCAATTCCTTTTCTATTTGACATTTTTCCCTCTTTTTTAGATTGAGTGTTTTGAATAAATCTGTATATGCGGCGTCAAAACGCTGTTTGTTTTGATGCTTTGGCTTTAATAATTTTGAACGCCGTAATAAAAAGCGTAATACAAAACTAAAGAAAGTATTAGAAGCAACGCAAAGGAAAGCAAAGGAACGGCAATATCTGCGCAAAATTGAAGTTTTGAGCGTTTTGGCGAAGTTCCAAATTTTATTTTAGCAGACAAAATTCTTACGCCGGTTATTGAGATTGTTGCATAAAGAAAACAAAAGAGCAGAGCGGAGGCAGGCTTTCTATCAAGGCTAAGAACAGGCAAGAGTTTCATTGTAATGGCAAATAGCGCAAAAATAATATAACCGGCTCTATAATTTCTTACGATTAAATAAACAGTTGGAATTTCATATGAAAGAGCAAAAAGCATATCAGCCCAAGTGTGATAGAGTATGCCTCTATGTATCATCTCTCTTTCTATTCCGTCTGACATAGAAACTACGTAAAAAGAAAACAACAAACTGAAAGCCCAGTATATTAGTATCAGTATTTTTGGATTTCGTAATGGTTCAAGTTTTATACCGCCTCTTGCTATCGCTTCAATATATTCTTTTGACGGATATAGGACAGATTTAGCCCAAGATATTTTGAGCGGCTTTTCTTGCGTTTCTTTTAAATCAGACATAAATTCCTCCTCTTTTAATTTTTGTATTGGCTGTTTTTTAACAATAAAAACAAAAGCATTTTTTTCATTTTATCCTACAAATCAGCGCGTCAATTCTTTAAGCCTTTTGTCTAAAGTTTCAATGGGATTTTCCCCGATATTGAATTTGTTTATTCTTAAAAATTTATATCCGTAACCTTCTATGATTTTTTGCCTTTCAATATCAGACGGGTTGTAATGTTCCATATAGTTGGACTCATTTATTTCTTCGCCTGCATCTATAAAATGCTCTTTAAAACCGTCGTATTCAATTACAATTTTATGCTCTCTGTTTCTGTTTTCTTTGTTTTTATAGAGAAGGTGAAAATCAACTCTAAACGAGGGGTGATTGTAGGAAGGGTCTAATTGTTTGAAGAGTTTCCCTATTTCATATTGCGCTTCAATTTGAATATTTTCAGCGCCGTTTTGCTTATAAAAATCAGTTTGATAAAACCATTCTTTGACCTTAATTTCCATTGGAGACTGCATCCTGCTTGGTGAAATTTGTTTTTTTGCTTCTTCTAAAACGCTGTTATAATACCGTAATGCTTCGCCTATTGTTCCATTAAAGTCCTCTATTTTTTTACTCAAAACAAAATGTATTTTTTCTTTGGCTCTGCTAAAACCAACATTTAATCTTTGCGCTCTTATACTCCCGCCGTCATTCTCTGTGTTTTTTCCGTCAAATGATTTAAGAAAAATGCCCGTCAATCCGTCGTTTTCTTTATCTGCAACCATTGAATAAAAGACGATATCTCTCTCTTCGCCTTGACAAGAATCAAAGGTCATAATTTTTAATTTCAAAGTGTCGTAGAAATAAGCGCTGTTTGTATTTCTTCTAATTCTGTCTTGCAATAATTTCTGCTGATTTGTATGAGGCGTAATTATTCCAACCGTCCGCTTATCCCCGTTGTTTTTCATTTTTTCCAACTCATCAATTATCTTGTCAACTTCCGCGGCATTTGTATTTTTTTTCAAGCCCTCTTTGCTTTTTGCCGTATTTTCCGTATATGAGAATTCAATAATATCTTGAATATTTTTATCCGTTATTTTCATTATTTGCAGAGAATTTTCGTAGAAATGTTTGTTTGAAAAAGAGATTATCTCTTTATAACTTCTAAAATGCTGCCGCAGGCTTGTTCCGTAATTTCTTATATGCTCTAAGAATTCAAGAATAGAAGTTTTAATATCAAGCCATTGAAGTTTTGATAAATATATTGGATTTTGCGAAATATTTGTCTTGAAATTTGCTGCTATGTTATTTTTATAGCCGTTATTGGCATCTGTGCTGGCGAATGCGGTTTTGACATTGCTAAATTGTTCTTTGTCTCCTAAAACTAAAACTTTTTTAGCGCGCAAAAGAGCGGGAAAAGCCTGCGCCACGCTTACTTGCGAAGCCTCGTCTATAATTATCAAATCAAACATTCCCAATTCCAATGGAATATATTGAGAATAATCTCTTATACCCGCAATTATACAAGGGAATGTTTCTTTTAGAAGTTCAAAATATTCTTTTGGAAATTTGCCTTTCTTGCGGACAATGTCGACAATCGTTTTAATGGCGCTTTTGCGATTTTGATAGGAATTGACGGCTTTGTCGCTTAAATAAACACTCATCTGCTCTGCGGCTAAAGTCTGAATTTCATCAGTCATTGCTTTATAATCGCAGTGACCGTGCTGAAAGTATTTCGCAGTCTCTTGTCTTAATGAAATAAATTTTTTTAGTTGTTTAAAATCAGCCTCAGAAAGCGCCGATAATTCATTATCAAGCATAGTTTTAAAAGAATATAAATCTAATCCAAGTTGTTTTAGGCTGTTAGGATATTTCGGCAGTTTTTTTTCTAACAATTCTATGTCTGCAGCGCTTTGAGTTAAATCTTTTAAGACGGCGAGTATGTCAGGCTTTTTATTGATTGCGCTCAAAAGCTTTAAATAATCAAGAGTAAAATCAAATTTTTCCGTAAAAACTTTTTGACGTGAAAGCGCATATCGGCAAAGTTCTGAAAATTTTATGAGTTGTTTAACGCTTCTGCTAAACTTAAAATCCGATTTGTTTACTTTTAAGTTTGCCGCAAATTCGCCGTTTAACTTGTCAATTTTTTTTGACGGAAAAGGCGGTATAAAACCAAATATTTTTAAATTGCTGTAAAGTTTTATAAAGCGTTCCAATTCTAAAAAAGAATTTTCACAAAAACCGTCAAAAAGAAAAAAGACTTCGCACCATCTATTGTCTCTTGTTGAATTTATATCGCTCAAAATCTCTTTTATAAATTGCAAGTATTTTAAAAATTGAGCGGATTTTTGAAAGCGCTCTATTGAAAAGTCTATCAACTCTTTTGTTTCGGCGCTCAAATCAGTTTTTTCTTTTAAAGATAAAAACGCTTTTCTGAAATCCTCAATGTCGTCAGCGCCTTTGTTATTTAAAATTTCCTCAATATCAACGGGGCAGCCGCGTTTTTCATAGATGTTTTCTATTCTGCACAGTTGCGATATTTTTTCAAGCGAGATTTCTTCAAATTCTGAGATTTCTTTGTTTAAATCATTTGTCAGTATGCGTATTTGTTTCTTTTTTAGCGCTTCGCTATTTTTATTTTGATAGGCAACGATAATGTTTTGTAATTTTGCTATAGCATTATTATTCAAAATGTCTCTGATATTATTGCCCGTTTTGCCAAGCCTTAAAATCGCATTTTGAATATCTGCGCCTTGCCGGTTTTTATCCATTGTTTGAGTAATTTTATCTTCAACGACGTCTAAAGCCTCTTTCTTATCAGATAAGACCAAGACAGATTTTCCTTTTAAAACTAAGTCAAAAATAATACCCGTAATAGTATGGCTTTTTCCCGTCCCGGGAGGTCCTTGAACCTCTATGTACTTGCATTTATCATTGTTTATAGCGGATAAAATTTTCCTCTGTTCTCTATTTAGCGGAATGGGATTGTCAAAAACTAATCTATCGCATATTTCCATACCGCCCCATTCTTCATCAACATCGTCAAAAATTACAATAGGCTCTTTCTCGCTTATAAAGCCGTCTGGACCTATTATTATATCTGAGAAAATTCCAGCAAGACTGCTGTCTTTGTCAAAATTATTTAGGAGTTCTTCATAATCGTTGACTATAGCCTCGTCGCCTTTGTCAAACAAAGCGATATATAAATTGTTTGAAATTGAAATTCCAAATTCTTTATTTACGGCGTATTGAAAATCAAAATTGTCTATATATATGTTTTTATTTAGATTAAAAGAATTTGATGCGGCGCTTAAAATATCTGAAATCATTTTTTTGAAATCGTCTTTTTTACCGTCTTCTAATTCAAAAATCCTTTCGCCTACGGATATATTTGAATTTCTATTGAATCTATCGTTGAATTGCGCGCTTATATACTCAAAAACTCTTTTATTGATATATGCCCTTGGGGCAAATTTTAACGTCAATTTTGTTTTTGCATTTTTATCTATTTCTAATTCTATGGGAATATAAAAAAGCGGGTATTTTTCATTGTCAAAAGAAATATCGCAAAAATACAAATAAAGTTCTTCATTGTTTGAGAGATTTTTGTTTTCTCTAATTTCATACCCCGCTTCAAATAAATCTTTTGACTCTTCATCTTTTGGCAATTTATTAAAAAATGAGCGCAGATAATTTATAAATCTAATGTAGGTAAAAGTATTTTCAAATTCCTTTTGCGCCGTTATTTTTTTCTTTATTGATGCGTTAAGAGGAGTAGTTTTATTAGACTCCGCTCTTTTAAATATTTCAGACAGCCTGTCGCCGGTCTTACCGTTTTGATTTTGAAATGTGTCAAATAACTCTGCAGTAACCGCGCTTGATGCGGTATTTTTATTTTCTTTCTTTGCCGTATCGTTTGTTTCAACGTTTTCTTTATTTATTTTTGACAACGCTTCCTTATAAATGTTTGCTATTGTTAAACAGAAAAAATCTGTCAATTCTTCCTTCAAATCAATATCTTTTAAATCCAATTCGGCAATTTTATCCATTAAATATGGAATTATTGTTTTTTTCAATATAGAAGACAGCGCTTCCATATTATCAGAAGTAAATTCTTTTTCTATTCTGATTTGCGCCGCTTCTATTTTTATTTCATTTAAAATGGATTGAATTTTTCCGCCTTCTTTGCCGATAACTTTAAATAAACTCTCTATTGCGCTTTCTGTCTGACTGTTTTTAGAAAACTCTTGCATAAATTGCTTGTGTTTTCCTTTTGGAATATCAATATTGTCTATGGAATAATCGCTGATTTTTCTTAACATTTCTTTATAAAAAGATGGATAACTTTCATTGTTTAAGACGATGAGAGAAAGATATTCGCTGTCTTTTTGATTGAGAATAGAACGTTTTGGGCTTTTCTTTTTATTTTTAAAATCTGTTTCTAAAAAATCTCTGTAATAAGAAAGAAGCGCCTTTATAAAAAGCGCTTTTTTATCGGCTTGTTCTATGCTTTCATTTTTATTCATCTTTATTTCCAATCCATCTTTTGATTGTAATTTTCCATAGCGAGAGAAAAACTAATGTATTGAACGGGCAATATAGATATAAAAACTATCAATGCCAAAATTATCGGCGGCAAAAAACCAAATAGCAGCGATAGCAAAATGTAAAGGCAAAGCCCGATATTTATGGTAAAAGCGGTAATTTGATTTAGAGGCGTCGGGTCTTTGCGCGTTAAATGATTAAATTCAGCCGCCATAAAAAACGGATAAACTAAAAATATGTATTTTAAAGATTTTGGGATTATATTGAGAAAATAAGTAAAAACTGTCCAATATCCTAAATAACAAAATAAAACAATGATTGCGGTTGTCAAAGTCAAAGTGATAATAAGAAGCAATACAAATGAATTTTTATTTGTCTGTTTATCCATTAAAGAGGCAAAAGGCGCAACAATTAAATATAAAAAGGAATTTGCAAAAGACAGTATCCATAGAGATGCGAAAGACGCTATAAGGAAAAACAACAATTTGAGGAAAGTTTCATTTATAAAAATAAAAACAAGCCCTATAGCAAAACAGACTGCTAAAATTAGCGTTGTAATATTGTCTATAAATGCAATATGGGGATTTGCTCCGTTCATTTTTTATCTCCTTTTTTAATTTGGTCTTTAAGAACTTGCAGAAATTCTTGCGCTTCATTATCGCCTTGTTCCGATGCTTTTTGAAACCACTTTATCGCTTTCGCATAATCTTGCTTGATGCCGGCATATATTATTCCTAAACAAAGTTGAGACTTTATATGCCCTTGTTCAGCCGCTTTTTGAAACCACTTTTCCGCTTCAGCATAATCTTGCTTGACAATTCCGCCATTGTAATATGTTTGCCCCAATTCAAATTGAATATTAGCATCGCCTTGTTCTGCAACTTTTTTATACCATTTAAATGCTTCAGTATAGTTTTGCTCTACTCCATCGCCGTTGTAGTACATACTTGCTAAGTTATTCTGAGCTTCTACAACCCCTTGTTCCGCAGATTTTTTATACCACTTAAACGCTTCTGTATATTCTTTTCTCGCCAGATAAAACTGTCCTAAATTATATTGAGATTTAGCAAATCCCTGCTCGGCTGATTTCTTATACCATTTAAACGCTTTCTTATGGTTTTGGCTTATTCCATCGCCGTTAGAATATAAATTAGCTAAACAACCTTGGGCAGCAGCATGTCCTCTTTCAGCCGCTTGTTTCCACATCTTAAACGCTTTAGAATGATTTTCTTTAAAACTTTCTCCGTTATAATACTTATACCCTAAAAGATATAAATCTTCCGGTGTTACCTTAAATCCGCTTGTCTTAACGCTTTTTCTTATAAAACTAAATAATTTCTTGAACATCTAATTTCCTCCTTTGCATTTTGAGCCTGCGCGGCTTTTTTATTTGGATTTACGACAATGCTGAATTTGGCGCAAAAGCGCCTCTTGCAGGCAACTTACCGCATTGCCGCTCTTTTATTATTAAATTTCAGTTCCGAAATTTTTAATTTTTAACTTTTAATTGCCGTTTGCCTTTAATTCTAAATTCTTTTAAGTTTCTTAATCCATATTTCTAAATTCAAATATCCTCAATAAATCCAATTATCTAATATGTTTTGAGCAATTTCATCGCCCTGTTCTGCCGCTTTCCTATACCAAATCAGCGCTTCATCACGGTTTTGTTTGACGCCATATCCGTTGTAATACATAAGCCCTAAAAAGAATTGAGCGCTCGCATACCCTTGCTCCGCAGATTTCCTAAACCACTTAACTGCTTCCGTATAGTTTTGCTTGACGCCGTGTCCATTAAAATAGATATATCCTAATAAAGATTGCCCAGAGGAATCACCCTGCTCTGCCGATTTTCTAAACCACTTGACTGCTTCTGTATAGTTTTGCTTGACGCCGTATCCATTAAAATACATTTTTCCTAAAGTGACTTGGGCGCTGGCATTACCTTGCTCCGCCGATTTCCTATACCAAATCAGCGCTTCAGCATAATTTTGCTTGACGCCAAGCCCGCTGGAATACATATTTCCCAATGCATTTTGAGCGTTGGTATTGTCTTGTTCAGCCGATTTTCTATACCACTTCACTGCTTCAGCATAATCTTGCTCTGCTACGCCCCACCCATTGTAAAACATATATCCTAATTGGTATTGGGCATCGGCATTGCCTTGTGCAGCCGCTTTCGTAAACCAAAATACTGCTTCTGCCTCATCTCTTTTGACAATATATCCATCGTGATACATAAGTCCCAAAACGTGTTGAGCGTAGTCATTGTTTTGTTCTGCCGCTTTTCTGAACCACCTCACCGCTTCGTCATAGTTTTTTTTGATGCCCCATCCATTTAAATACATTCTTCCTAAACTGCCTTGGGCGATGGCATTACCTTGCTCTGCTGATTTCCTATACCAAATTACTGCTTCAGCCTCATCTCTTTCGACAATATCTCCATTTTCATACATATATCCTAATAAGGCTTGCGCAGAAGAATCACCTTGCTCTGCCGATTTCCTATACCATTTTACCGCCTCAACATAATCTTGCTTGACGCCATATCCGTTGGCATACATAACCCCTAAATTGAATTGAGCCATCGCAAGTCCTTGCTCTGCAGATTTCCTAAACCATTTTACCGCCTCAGCATAGTCTTGCTTGACGCCGTATCCGTTTTCATACATAACACCTAAATTGAATTGAGCCATCGCATCCCCTTGCTCCGCCGATTTCATAGACCATTTTACCGCCTCAATATAGTCTTGCTTGACGCCATATCCTTCGGCATACATAACCCCTAAAAAGAATTGAGCCACCGCTAACCCTTGCTCCGCCGATTTCCTATACCATTTTACCGCCTCAGCATAGTCTTGCTTGACGCCCTCTCCGTTGTAATACATATTCCCTAAAATGAATTGAGCCATCTCAAACCCTTGATCAGCCGCTTTCCTATACCATTTTTCTGCCTCAGCATAGTCTTGCTTGACGCCATATCCATTGGCATACTTAATCCCTAAATTGTATTGAGCGCCCGCATTCCCTTGCTCCGCCGATTTTCTATACCATTTTACTGCCTCAACATAGTCTTGCTTGACGCCGTTTCCGTGGTCATACATAACCCCTAAAAAGAATTGAGCGTCCGCATTCCCTTGCTCCGCCGATTTCCTATACCATTTTACCGCCTCAACATAGTCTTGCTTGACGCCGTTCCCATTCTCATACATAACCCCTAAAAAGAATTGAGCCGCCGCATTCCCTTGCTCCGCCGCTTTTCTATACCATTTTACCGCCTCAACATAGTCTTGCTTAACTCCATATCCGCTGTAATACATATCGCCTAAAATTTGTTGCGCATCGCTATCTTTATCATTGGCGGCTTTTTCAATATTCCCGCTTTTTAGAGCCTCGCTAAAATATGTTGCCGCTTTTGCCTTATTTTTTTCTATGCCAATTCCATTTTCATACATTACGCCTAATCTGTATAAAGACTTCTCATATCCTTGTTCCGCCGCTTTTTGGAACCATTTAAAGGCTTCTTTATACTCTATTTTCATATCATTCTTATAATCACCGTATAAATACATTGCGCCAAGCATATATTGAGCCTCGGGATAGCCTTGTTCCGCTTGCGTTTTTATTTTATTCGCGCCGTAGCAAGAGACAATTCCAAAACAAAGAAAAATTAAACAAAGTAAAACTCTTTTTAGCGTCAAATTTTTATGCATTTAAATTTCCTCCTTTGCATTTTGAGCCTGCGCGGCTTTTTTATTTGGATTGATAAGGAGTGTCTATCTATATTGCGGCAACTTAAGTC
>JAIRQB010000136.1 GCA_031256695.1 Elusimicrobiota bacterium
TTGCCTATTATGACAAAGTTATTAAAATCCGCCCTGATGTATTAGACAGTTGGTCTGCAAAGGCGAGGATTTATGAAATGGACGGCAAAATAAAAGAAGCCGTCAAAGTATATGAGCAGTTTTATAAAGAGTATCCCGACAATCCTTTTGTCTTGGTTCATTTAGGACGGCTATACAATTTAACCAATGACCTTGAAAAATCAGAAGAGGTTTTGACAAAAGCGAAAATTCTTTTGCCGCAAGATTTTAATACGGCTTTTTGGCTGGCTATGCTTTATGAGAGGACGTCGCGCATCCAAGAATCCGTTAAAGAGTTGGAATTTGTATATGGTTTATCCGAGCATAAAAACAATTTGCTTATAATTTCAAAACTCGCTTATTTTTATGCGGCGCTTGGACATTTTGACAAAGCGGCTGTCTATATTGAAAGAGGCTTAAAAATATCGCCCGACAATTTGGAACTTTTGTATTTTGCAGGTCTAAACTATATGGATATGCAAAAATTCAGCAAAGCGGCGGAAACTTTAAATAAAATTGTAAATTTAAGCCCAAATTTTCCTGATGCTTATTTATATTTGGGAGCGGCATATGACAGAAGCGGAAATTGGAATGCCGCTCAGGATATTTTGATAAAAGCGGTGATGCTCTTTCCTAATGATGCCCGAATTATGAATTATTTAGGTTTTTCATATACGGAAAAGGGAATAAATCTAAACGATGCTTTAGTTTTGTTGGAAAAAGCCGTCTCTTTAGACAATCAAAACGGGCAATATATAGATTCTTTAGGATGGCTTTATTTCAAACTCGGACGGCTTGATATAGCCGAGCGCGCTTTGGTGACAGCGGCAAATATGACGAGACATCCTCAAGTATATGCCCATTTAGGCGATGTGTATTCCGCTATGGGACGCAATGCAGACGCTTGGACGGCATATTCTCTTTCTTTTGACGGCTATGAAGATAAAAAAGTGAAACAAAAACTTGATAAAACTCAAAGTAAGTTGTCGGAAAGCGAACTTGCTGATAAAATCTTGTTTAGGATTTCAAGCCATTATTTAAAACTATTCTCGTTAAAAACTGGTTTTAAAGTAAAAGCCGATTCCTTTTTTATAAATAAGACGGGCGCTTTTTTCAATTTTAATTATGTAAAAGGCGAGGCGATTGCTTTAACTTTTCAAACCCCTTTAATGCCCGATGCAAACATTTATATAAAAGACGGAAAAATATATTTTTCGCCGAAGAGTCTTGAGCAGTCTTTAAATGACGATGTTTTATTTCTTTTAAAAAATGCCGCAGATATTTTGAAAGGCGGTTTTATTGAAAGTTTTAGCAAAGAATATAAAAGGGAAGGAAATAAAATAATATATGCAAATGAGTCTTATAAAATGACAGTAGACATCAAAACTTCTCTTATCAAAGAAATTGCAAAAGACGGTTTAATTATAGAAGTGTTGGATTTCCGCAGGTTTTTTGCTTCAACTTTGCCCTCTAAAATCAGGGCGCAAATCCCTTCAAAAAAATTGAGTTTTATTTTAGAAGCATCGTCTTTTGATTATGCGAAAGAGCATATCGTAATTCCAAAATAAATTTTAAACCAAGCGGCGATTATCCCTAAACAGAATTATCAAAGGCGTAAAAAATGGACAAAAACATTTTAGATTTTGAAACGGTTTCTTTAAATGATGAAAAAAGCGCTCTTGTAATTATAGACCAAACTCTTTTGCCCAATGAAATTAAAATCCTTGAACTTAAAACCCAAGATGAAATAAGAGAGGCTATTTATTTATTAAAAGTCCGCGGAGCGCCCGCGATAGGAGTAGCCGCGGCAATAGGGATTTATCTTGCCGCAAAAGAAAATAAAAGCGCCTCTTTTGACGAATTTTACAGAGGATTTAAAGAGGCAAAAAATTATCTTGCAAGTTCCCGCCCTACTGCAGTCAATTTATTTTGGGCGCTAAACAGAATGGAAAAAATAGTTTTAGCCTCTAAAAACAAACAGATAGATGAAATAAAAGACGCATTGCGCCGCGAGGCTTTAAAAATAAGACAAGAAGATATTTCAGTATGCCGTAAAATAGGCGAATTTGGAGCAGACTTGCTCAAAAACAGTTGCGCCGTTTTAACTCATTGCAATGCGGGGCAGTTGGCAACTGTAAAATACGGGACGGCGCTTGCGCCGATTTATATAGGCAAAGAGAGAGGTTATAAAATTAAAGTTTTTGCAGATGAAACCCGCCCGCTTTTGCAAGGAGCGCGCCTTACGGCTTTTGAACTCTCAGCCAACGGCATAGATGCGACTTTAATTTGCGACAACACGGCTTCTCAAGTTATGAAAAACAAATGGATTGATTTTGTTTTTGTAGGCTGCGACAGAGTTGCCGCAAACGGCGATATTTGCAATAAAATAGGCACTTCAGGTCTTGCCGTTTTATGCCGTTATTATAATATCCCCTTTTATGTATGCGCGCCGTCTTCTACTATAGATATGTCTATAAAGACGGGCGCTGATATTCCCATAGAGCAACGTCCGCCGTCTGAGGTAACAGATTTGCATTTCAAAAATCCTATAGCGCCTAGAAATATAAAAGTATATAACCCCGCTTTTGATGTGACAGATAATAGTTTGGTGTCAGCCCTTATTACAGAGTTTGGAATAATAAGGACGCCCTATAAAGAAAATTTGGCAAAACTGAATTTGTTAAATTTTTAATTTTTTAAGGATATATTTATGTGCGGAATAATAGGAATAGAAAACAATAAAAATGCCGCTGTTTTGGCTGCGGCAGGGCTTATAACTTTGCAGCATCGCGGCGAGGAATCGGCAGGAATATCAGTCAGCGGCATATATAAGATGAAAACCGTCTGCGCTATGGGTCTTGCTTCAAATATATTCAATGAAGAAGTTTTAAGCAAAATGGAAGGAACTTCAGCCATAGGGCATATTAGATATACGACTTCTGCCAAGAGTTCTCTTGTAAACGCTCAGCCTTTTCAGATAAATTGCATACACGGGAGAATCGCAGTAGCCCATAACGGCAATATCACAAATTTCAACAAAATAGAGAAGCAACTCGCAAAAAAAGGCGCAATTTTTAACCACAGTTCAGATACAGAAATAATACTGCATCTCCTCGCTATGTCAAAAGGAAATTTGGCGACAATTACGGCAAATGCGGCGCGGCAAATAGACGGCGCTTTTTCTTTGACAATACTCAAGGACAAAACTTTAATAGGCGTTCGCGATAAAGACGGTTTTAGACCTTTGGTTTTAGGCAAAATTGACAACTCATACATAATTGCTTCCGAGAGCGCGGCTATAGAAGTTTTAGGCGGAAAATACATAAGGGATATTGAGCCGGGTGAAATTATAGAGATAGAAAGCGGAAAAATTAAACAATCTTTTAAATACGCAAAGGCAAAAAAGCAAAATTCCTGCATCTTTGAACAAGTTTATTTTTCCCGTCCCGACAGCATTTTGTTTTCTAAAACTGTAAAAGAATCCCGAATAAAGATGGGCGAACTTCTCGCAGGGCAGATGAAAGAGATAATTAAAAAGGCAGACATTGTAATGCCTGTGCCTGACACCGGTTTTTATGCCGCGCAGGGTTTTTCACGCGCATCAGGCATCCTTTTTGAAACGGGTTTTGTCAGAAATCAATATGTCGGGCGTTCTTTTATAAAACCTTCTCAAAAGTTGCGGGAAATCACGGCTCAACTTAAATTATTTCCGATAAAAGAAGTGATTAAAAACAAAGAAATAATTTTAATAGACGATTCTATAGTGCGCGGGACCACTTCAAAAAGAATAATAGAGATTTTAAAGCGCGCGGGAGCGAAAAAAATCCATTTTGCTCTCTCTTGTCCTCCCATAATAGCGCCTTGCTATTACGGCATAGATACTCCTATGAAAGACAATTTAATAGCCGCAAAAAAGTCTATGGAAGAGATAAGGCGGTTTTTGGGAGTTGAGTCGCTTACCTTTTTAAATTTAAAAAATCTTATTTGCGCCTGTTCACAAGACGGAGAAAGCGATGATTTTTGTTCAGCCTGCTTTACGGGCAAATATCCCACGAAAATTTCACAAACCTCTTTTAAGAGAAAAATTAAGAATAAAAGTTTTTCAGATTGATTAGACGGGACAAGAATTGAGAATTATGCGCGGCAAGCATTTTGCTTTGAGGCTTGGAATATAAAGCCGAATTGATGATAAAAAAGCCGACAGATGAGAATATT
>JAIRQB010000035.1 GCA_031256695.1 Elusimicrobiota bacterium
GCGCCTCAATTCAATATAGGAGCGGCATATACTCCGACAAAAATTATTTACGGCAAAGACAAATACTTTGAGACAAAAAACAGATTTACTTTTGCCGCTGATTTAAGGGATTTATTCGGCGCTTACGGCGATAAATTCGGCGATAAAATTCATATAGGCGCAGAATACCGCTTTTCGCCTTTTGCTTTAAGGCTGGGCTTAAATAAATTCCGTCCTACTTTCGGGCTTGGGCTTGAAATGGGCGGTTTTCAGTTGAGTTATGCTTTTTACGGCGACCGCAGTTATCTTGCCAAAGCATTAGGGGAAGATAAAACCGTTTATTATCACGAATTTATTTTGTCTGTTAAACTCGGCTATCACGATGGCAGACCTTTCGGCAGCGATATAGGCAGAAAGGAAAGAGAAGCCGCAGCAAGACTTGAGAAAGACAGAATAGATGCAGAAAAGAAAGCAGAAAAAGAAAGAATAGCCGCTGAAAAGAAAGAAGCAAAAGAAAAAGTGGCTGCTGAAAAAGCCGCGGCAAAAGCGGAAGCCGACAGAATAAAGGCTGAGAAAAAGGCTCAACAAGAAGCAGAAAAAGCGGCGGCAAAAGAAGCGGCTAATGCCGCGCAAACAGCAGTTGATAGCGCTGATACGTCAACTCCTGCCGCAAATTAAATTATAGGCTCATAAAAGAGGCTGAGTATAAGCAAAAGATGAAAAGAGGCGGAAAGCAATGCTTTCCGCCTCTTTTATTTTTATAAGCCTTTTTGCGCTTCGCAAGTATTTGCCAAAAGCGGTGTTATAACATTAAAATGAACTGCAATTTGAGGCGCAAATAGCGCCGTTTGCGCTCTGATTTTAGACTTTCAACTGATAAAGCCTAAATATGGAAAGTTAACAGCAAAGCGCTTTTTGTTCCTTTATATTCAACATTTATTTTTGCAGAGCCGGTTGAGGCTTTCGGAAGAATAAGTCTTGCTTTTAATATCCCCGTTTGAGTTAAATCTCCTATACCGCCTTTGTCTATGCTCCAAAGAATTTCGCTTTTATCTTTTATTTTAATATCCGAATAATCTTTTGATTTTATGAGAGCCTCAAAGTCTATATAAGCGGGCAGAGAACCTGTAAATTTATACGATAGAGAGCCGAAATTGGATTTGCCGTCCGCTTCTAAATTGCTTTTTGCTATTGGAATAATTGATATGAAATACTGTCCGTTTAGGCTTTTTGAGTTATGGCAAGAGGCATAGAGGAAAAGAGCGATGAGAAAGCAAAAAATTAGAACTTTTTTCATTTTTTAATGTAGTTTAACAATCCGCCTGCGGCTATAATTTTTTGCATAAATTCGGGGTATTTTTGGAAAGGATAACTTTCGCCTTTTGTTATATTTCTGATAATTCCATTGTTTAACTCTATTTCAACTTCGTCCCCGCTTTCTATATATTCAGCCGCTTGTTGCGACTCTAAAACGGGCAATCCTAAATTGATTGAATTTCTAAAAAACAGACGCGAAAAAGAAGCCGCTATTACAGCGGAAATCCCAGCCGCTTTTAAAGCCATAGAAGCGTATTCTCTTGAAGACCCCCAGCCAAAATTGTCTTGGGCGACGATAATATCCCCGGCTTGTTTCCTATCCGCAAAATCCCTGTCTATATCTCTAAAACAGTATTTGGCAAATTCCGGATTTGGCGAATGCAAATATCTCGGAGGAATTATTTCATCTGTATTGACATTTGAGCCGAATTTGTGAATTTTGCCTTTTAATATCATTGAGGACATATTTTCTCCTTTTTTTGTCAGAGTTTCTTTAACGCTTCTGTCAAATGCGGGTTTGACGAAATCTTTACGTATTATAGTCATAATTCATAACTCTGCATTCATAATTTCCATTTACGGTTATACAAATTCTTTTTCTGCTATAACTGCCCGCTTCAAGTTTCAACTCCGTCTATTCAAATCTCATCGGCTTCTGATATATAACCTTTAATAGCGCTTGCCGCCGCAGTAGCGGGGCTAGATAAATACACTTCCGATTTAGGATGCCCCATTCTGCCTACAAAATTCCTGCTTGTAGTAGCAAGGCATTTTTCACCGGATGCCAATGCCCCCATAGAGTTTCCGAGGCAAACCCCGCAAAACGGTTCAGACACAGAAGCGCCGGCGCTGGTAAAGATTTCTATAAGCCCTTCCTTTAAAGCCGCTGCATAAATTTTCGGCGTTGATGGGATAATTATCATTCTCACATTAGGATTTATTTTTTTCCCTTTCTTTATTATCTGGGCGGCAATCCTCAAATCTTCTATTGAGCCGTTTGCGCAAGAGCCTATTACAACTTGGTCTATAAAAATTTTCTTCAATGTTTTGACATTTCTTGTATTTGCCGGGCTATACGGAAGGGAAACTTGAGGATAGATTTTAGAGCAGTCTATCTCATATGTTTGATAATAATCGGCATTTTTGTCGCTGCTGTAAATCTTGTATTTTTTTGAGCGCGGAATATATTTTTTTGTTATTGAATCAGGAGCAAAAATGCCGTTCTTTGCTCCCGCTTCAACGGTCATATTGCAAATTGTAAGCCTCTCGGACATAGAAAGTTCTTTGCAAATCGGTCCCTCAAATTCCATAGAAGCATAAAGAGCGCCGTCAACGCCTATCTCGCCTATTATATAGAGTATTATGTCTTTGCCACTTACCCATTTATTTTTAGTTCCTTTCAAAATAAACCTGATTGATTGCGGAACTTTCATCCAAAGTTTGCCTTCAGCCATAGCCGCCGCGGCATCAGCCGCTCCTATTCCCGTTGAGAAAGCGCCTACCGCTCCATATGCGCAAGTATGGGAATCTGCTCCTATTGCGGCAAAACCGGGTAAAACTATATGCTGTTGCGGCAACAAGATATGCGCTATGCCGGCATTGCCACCTTCATAATAATGGAAAATATCCTGCTCTTTTGCGAATTCACGGACAATTTTTAACTGTTCTGCGCTTTCAGCGGCGCCGGTTGCAAAATGGTCCATTACAAAAACAATTTTGTCCTTATTGAATACTTTAGGAACGCCTAATTTTTTAAATTCTTTAATAGCCGATGGAGCCGTGACATCATTAGCCAAAATTATGTCGGGCTGAGGCTCTATAAATTCTCCCGCCTTTACTATCTTCTTGCCGCATTTATCAGCCAATATCTTTTCTGTAATAGTCTGTCCCATTATTGTTTTTTCTCCTTTTTAAGACGCATAAAACAGCAAAAAAACGATTTTATTTTTTGGATTATACTAAAACATTTTGATTAAATGCCGTAAACGGACAGTTAAGAGTTGAAGGTTATGAGTCGCAGGTTTAGAGTTATGCCGTTTGACAATGAGATTTAAAAATGTAAAATCGGCGCAGTTTTTTTGAGAAGCCGCATTTAAATTTTGTCAGTTAAAGGAAGTTCCATTTTGTTTTGGACGCTGCCCCGCAACGGTAAAAAGAAAGAAATTTCTTATAGCCCGGTCTATTAACTGGCTTGACTTTCGAGGGAAAGAATACTTGTTTTATTTGACCGTTTTCTTTTCTTTAAAAGAAAACGGTTTTTTTTATTTAAAAAGCAAAGAGGAGCAAAATGATTAAAAAGTTTTTTTGTTTTACCGCCGTATTGTTTCTTTTAAGTCTCTCAAGCGCCGCAGAAAACAGCGGCAAGGACAGCCGAGAAAATCTATCGTCAAATGCGGCAAAATACAGCCGCATCATTTCGCTTGCGCCTGCGGCGGCAAAAAGCCTCTATCAGTTAGGGCTTGACGAGGAAATTGTCGGCATCACTATTTATTGCCCTAAAGGAAAATCTAAAAAAGAAATAGTAGGAACGCTCATAGAGCCTGATTTAGAAAAAATAGTCTCTCTAAAGCCTGATTTAATTGTAGCCTCAAAAGAGGGAAATACAAAAGGCTTTATTGAAAAATTGAGGCTCTTAAAATTTAATGTTTTTGT
>JAIRQB010000036.1 GCA_031256695.1 Elusimicrobiota bacterium
TCGGGTATGATACACCCTGATTTAAAAAAGTATCACGCTACTATGCTTGTTTTTATTTTGACTGACGCTCAAATTGAAAATGCGCCTCTGCAAAAGATATTAGAAAATGCCGCAGACAATTCTTTTGACTGCATATCAGTTGACGGCGACACTTCAACAAATGATACTTTTATAGCGCTGGCAAACGGTCAAAGCAAAACGGGGAAATTGCAAGGCGCGGATTTAAAGAAATTTGCAGACGCTTTTGAAAAACTTTCTTTAGAACTTGCCAAATCTCTTGTAAAAGACGGAGAGGGCGCTACAAAGTTTATTGAGATTGAAGTTAAAGGCGCAAAAACAAAAAAAGACGCTAAAAAAATAGCGCAGACAATATCTACTTCTCCGCTTTTTAAGACGGCTATTTTCGGCGCAGACGCCAACTGGGGACGCGTTTTAGCGGCTGCAGGGCGCGCGGGAATTGTCTTTGATTGGTCAAAAATAAATGTTTCTTTCGGCGGCATAGATGTTTTTAAGAAAGGAATCCCCGTAAATTTTAGCGAAAGCGAAGCGAAAGAAAATCTCTCAAAGAAAGAGATTAAAATTACCATAGATTTACGCTGCGGGAAAGAAAAATCAGCGTATTATACCTGCGACTTTTCTTACGATTATGTAAAAATCAACGGCGATTACCGCAGTTAAAAGAGCGGCGCTATAAGAAAAAATATAAAAATGAGATAATTGGCGCAAAAGAGGTAAAAAAATGAGAAAACAGGCTGAAATAGTTTCAATAAAGAGCAAAGACGCTTACAAAAGGGCGGCGGGAATGATTAAAAAAGGCGGCATCATTATTGTTCCGACCGAGACTGTCTACGGTTTTGCCGCTAATGCTTTTAATGTCTATGCCCAGAGAAAAATTTACAAGTTGAAAAAACGCAGCGAAAAAAAGCCGCTCGTCATTATGGCTTGCGATATAGAAAGCATTAAATCTTTAGTTGAAATTTCTCCAAAAGCGTTAAAACTTGCCGAGCGGTTTTGGCCTGGTCAATTGACTTTAGTTTTTCCATCTACTGAACTCGGTAAAATTTTATCAGGCGGGAGAGAAACTTTAGGAATAAGAATTCCCGACAATAAATTTGTCTTAAAATTATTGCGCGAATTGACTTCTCCAATATGGACGACTTCAGTCAATATCTCAAGCAAGAAAAGCGCAAAAACTTTTGAGGAAACTTTGCCTTTTTTAAAGTCTGTGGATTTGATAGTAGACGGCGGGCAGTGCAAATATTCTTTTGAGTCTACGGTCATTGATGTTTCGCAATTTCCATATGTTGTTATAAGAGAAGGCTGTTTAGACAAAAAAGAGGTGTTAAAATACATATAGGGGGCTTATATGGAAGATGAAAAAAAAGAAGAAGGTTTAGGCGGCAGAATGCAAAATATCGGGGGCAAAGGATTTGTCTCCCGCGCATTTCAGCAGATAAGCAGGCAAGATGAAGAAAAAAAAGCGGAACAGCCGGTTAAAGAATATCCGTCAGCCCCGCAAAAGCCCATTGAGATAAAAAAAGAAATAAATCCTGAAATAAAAAAAGAAGAAAGAACTGAAGAAAAAAAAGAGGAAAAGATAGAAATAAAGAAACAAGAAAAAGCAGAGATAAATACAGAAGTAAAAAAAGCAGAGCAAGTATCTTTACCGCAAGGTCAGGCGCCTGCTCAAAAAGATATTCAAATGCCTTTTAAAAGTTCCGCTTTAAAAGAAGAATTTAAACAAGAACTTTCAATAGAATCTGCAGTCAGCACTTTGTATTCAAAAATACTCTATAAAGTTAAGCCGAAACCGTTGTCGCGCAAAGAATTGTCCGCGGCGCTGGGTCAAAAAAATATATCGGGTCAGTTGAATCAAATCATCTTAAAACTGCTAAATTCCTCTTTGATAGAGCATACAATCCCTTCAGTTCCAAATCATCCAAAACAGCAATTTAGAATATCTAAGAAAGGATTGGCTTTTTTGGATATTCTTGAGAGCAATGCTAAAAAAGCAGGTCAAGAGCAATAAACGATAAGCAGAGAGTTTCTTGCAAAACAATGTTTAAAGCCCTCTTTTGACAAATAAATGCTTTATTGCTTCTGTTGTAGGCAGTTCGTCGCTCAAGATTTGCCTCTAGTTTTTATAACTTTAAATTTCAAACTGGATTTTTTGTATTTTTTAAATTTATAGGGAGTTTTTATGGAAATTGTCAGCAATGAAAAATTAAAAAAATTGCCGCCTTATCTTTTTATTGAAATAGATAAAAAGAAAAATGAAGCAAAAGCCCGCGGCGCAGACATTATTTCTTTAGGAGTCGGCGACCCCGATTTGCCCACTTTTGAGCATATAATAGCCGCTATGCAAAAGGCTGTTGAAAAGCCGTCTAATCATCAATATCCCTTCGGCGCCGGTTTGCCGTCCTATAGGCAAGCGGTCTGCGATTGGTATAAAAAGAGATTTAATGTCAATTTAAATATTGAAAACGTTTGCGCTTTAATCGGTTCAAAAGAAGGCATAGGTCATATACATTTAGGCTTTATAAATCCCGGCGACATTGTTTTAATACCAGACCCCGGCTATCCCGTCTATAATACGGGAACAATTTTTACAGACGGCATCCCTTATTTTATGCCTTTGCTTGAAAAAAACAATTTCCTGCCTGATTTAGACGCTATTCCTCAAGATATCGCCAAGAAAGCAAAATTGATTTTTGTAAATTATCCTAATAATCCTACAGCCGCAACCGTTACAAAAGAGTTTTACGCAAAACTTATAGATTTTGCTTTAAAGAACAATATCATAGTAGCCGCAGACAGCGCTTATTCTGAAATTTATTATGACGAAAGCGATAAGCCTATATCTTTTTTAGAAGTTGACGGCGCTTGCGAAGTAGGCGTTGAATTCCACTCTCTATCTAAAACTTACAATATGACGGGTTGGCGCATAGGCTGGGTTTGCGGGAATGAAAAAATAGTCAAAGTTATATCAACTGTAAAGGACAATTATGATTCAGGCGCATTTAGCGCCGTGCAGGAAGCCGCTATTGCGGCGCTGAATTCTCCGCAAGATTGCGCGGCAAAACAAAGGCTCATTTATAAAGAAAGGCGCGATATTTTAGTAAACGGTTTAAAAAAACTGGGCTGGGATGTAAATTTGCCGAAGGCAACTTTTTATGTTTGGGCAAAAACTCCAAATGGATATACATCGTCTCAAACAGTTTCAAAACTTTTAGATGAAGCCGCAATAGTGTCAACGCCGGGAAATGGAATGGGAAAGAGCGGCGAAGGCTATATTAGATTTGCCTTGACTGTTTCTGCAGACAGGACTGCTGAAGCGCTTGATAGGATTTCAAAAATTAGTTGGCAGAAATCTTTTGAAAGGCAATGAGCGGCGTCTCATATAGAATTTGCCCCCAAGGCGCTGTCTTTAACTAAAGAATGGAAAGTAAAAAATGCAAATAGAAAACAATGTGTTAAATCAAATAGTAGGCAATGACACCGGAACTGGCGTCAAAGCCCAAACCTCCAGTGTCATTCCCGAGTTGCAAAACCAAGATACAAGGCAACTCAAGAAGGCGGGAATCCCTGTTGTCTTTGCCTTTGGAAAGAAAACAGCGGAAAGCGGTGAACACTTTATAACAAACAGGGATTGCGGCGCGCTATGCGTTTGCGCACGCCACAATGGCACCGTCCGCAACGTCTTTCGCCGTTTGTCATCATTATTTAACTTAAAAATAGTGGCATTTATTTTGCCTCTCTTTTTTTTATTTTGCTCAAATTGTTTCGCGGTAGACGTCAACAGTTGGATGTACTTACTTCTGTATTATACGCAGCATCCTGCCAACGAGATTATAAATATAACAGCAGATATTACGGCAATGAGCAGTGCCGGCGCTGGCGTTCCAACCCCATTTATAATGCAAAGTAATGTGCCTGGGACGCAAAGGACATTATTTGGACAAGGACGTTATCGTCTCTTTATGTTTATAGATGGCGGCAGCGGTACATTTAAGGATATAAACTTTCAACAATTTGATGACAGTGCTGACAATAATGGCGGCGGCGCGGCAATTCGCGTAGACTATTCGGCAAATTTATTTTTCTTTGGAAAAATTTCATTTACAAATAATACAGGCGGTTATAATGGCGGAGCGGTAAGGATTACGAATTCTCAATCTTCTGTAAATTTTATAAATGCAATAGTTGACTTCAATGATAATAGGCGCGAACCTATAACTAGAGACGGTTGGGGCGCCGCAATAAATATCACTGCGGGAAAATTGTATTTCATAAATTCAACAGTCTCTATTAGGAATACAAAAGCATACAGCAGCGCATTTTTTCCAGGTCAAAACTTAACGACAGTATCATTTATTAGAACTACAACTCTTTTTGACGGGAATGTCGGACAGGGCAATGGCGGCGCTATCCATGTTTATCACAGAGCTTATCTCACATTTGAAAATTCAAGGATTACTTTTACCAAGAATTTTAATCCGACAAATGGAGTAAGTATGGGTGGCGGCGCTATTTTTTTGGGGTGGCAAGATTACAAATATATGGCATTTAAGAAATCAACAGTAACTTTTGACCACAATTATTCTACTGGTTCAGGTTCAGGCACAGGCGGGGCGGGCGCCGCTATATATTTCAGGGGTTATGGCGATGTTATATTTGAAGATTCAAACGTTACTTTTTCTTATAACACTGCCGGCTATGCCGCTGTATTTTTTGTCAATGCTAAACCAATCGATAATTTTGTCGGCAACACTAAGGGTCCATCTAGATTTACATTTAGAAGGAGCAATCTTTCATTTATAAACAACACATCGTATTTAGACGGGAGAAGCAGCGATTTACAGGGCGGAGTAATTTTTAGCGAATACTGGAATTCCAATCCTAGCAATGGCGGTTTTTTAGATTTTATAGATATAGGGATATTCATAGCGAGGAACAACCGCGTATATTACGGGGATGCTGGTTTTTTCTTTTCAAACACTGCTTCCAAATTTGATTTTCAAGGAAATCTGATGCAGATTAGCAACAACACTGCTGACATCGGCAGCGGCGGAGCAATTTTTATGAGGAATTCATATATCCGATTAGGCGGGACAACGATAACATTTTCCAATAATGTTGCAGGCGATTCGGGCGGAGCGCTTGCTGTAGCAAGCATCAGTTCTTTTGTTGCTTCAGCGTCGTCAATGACATTTACGGGCAACAGCGCTTTTATGGGGGGCGCTATATTTTTTGAAAATTCTGCGGTGGGTAATTTTGATGTATCAGGGAGTATAACATTCAGCAAGAATAGGGCTGGGTTTCCTGGCGGCGCCATATTTTTTAATAGCAATTCAAGCGGGACATTCAAGTCCAACTTTGAGATGGTATTTTCCAGCAATATAGCAAATGGAGAAGGTGGCGCTATTGATTTTGGTTACTCTTGGGCATTTTTCCCTGCAGGGTCAAATAAGCAGTCAATATCATTTTTATACAACACAGCGGGCGGCGGGGGCGCTATGTATTTTTCCAATATGCTGACGAC
>JAIRQB010000055.1 GCA_031256695.1 Elusimicrobiota bacterium
CGCCCGCGCTAACTCTTGCTGATATTCAAGCAATGCCCGCTTTGCTATAACTTCAGCCGTTTTTAAAGCATTTTCGGCAGGGCGGAAGCCGTCCATAAAAAACTTTTTAAGTTCATCAAGCGGCTTGGTAAATTTTTTGCGTTCGTCTTCAATGCTGTTGAGCGCCGATTTAATTACTTTTAAATCAGCGCCGACCGCTTGCGCTTGCGCATCGTCTTTGACGGCAAAATCAGCATTAAATTTAACCGTAAACTTTGCGACAGCCAATAATTGATTTTGCGCCGCCTCTAATACCGCCGCTTTTGACGGCAGATTTTCTGTATCTGTTTTTGCCATTTTATGCCCCCATATTCGCATTTAAGAGATTTTTACTTTTCCGCCAAAAATACAGGCTAACGGCGGCAAAAAATGTGTATTTATCGGCAATGTTCGTAAATTCCTCAACTTTGTATTGCCCTGCCGCAGACAATCTAACGGCATAACGTCCTATAGGCTTCGGGACGTCTTCAATGCCGTTAGCATATGCCGCAAGTTGTATGGCAACTGACGGCGCAAGCGCCGCCGACGTCTTTATGTCTATTACCGATAATTGCCCATTGACAAAGGCTATGCGGTCAATAGTGCCGCAATATCTGAATTCACGGCAATAAAAATGCCTTTCTACATTTTCAGGCTCTATTTCTATGTCAAAATCTTTTTTAAATTTAGCCCAAGCGTCTATATAGGGCATTAAATCGCCCGTCAAACTCTTAAAATTCAATTCGTTTTTATCAAAAAGTTCTGTCGCTTTATGGATGGCTGTTCCAAATTGCCTTTTATGTTCCAATACGTCGGCAGGGATACCTTCAAAATTAACCATTCCCGCCGCTTGCAATATGGCAGACACAGACGGGACTTCTTTCCCGTCTACAATATAAGTATGAGGCTCTTCTATGAATTCTATTTTTGCCAAGTTATTCATTTTCAGCCTCCTTGAATGTATTTGCTATAAATACTTTTCCGCCTTTTGCCAATGCTTTTACTTTTACATCAGCAAAGACGTATTTTTTGTCAATTTCAAAACTCTCAAAGCGGTCGCCCGCTAGAATCATTGACAAATATGCCTCGCCGTCCCCTATTTCTATTTCAGTCACCACTTGCCCGCTTGCCCTTGTCTTTAAGTTAAGCGAGGCAAGTTTGCCCGCCAAAACAGGAATCGTATTTCCCGCTTCTACATCGTGAGCCGCTCTAATGCTGATTGTAGGCTCTGCCTCATCAGCCGGCGCAGGCTCGCCGAATTCAATAGGTTTGCCGTTTTTATCCGAAACAGCGCCGAATTCAGCCGCATTGTCAATAGGTTTAGGCATATTGACGGGAGAGGCGGGGATATGCTGTTCGGGAGCGCCTGCGGGTATATACTCATTTTCTATATACGGCAGTCCCCCCATCTCATCGGGGAAACACATCCTAAATCCCTGCGCTATTGCTACTTTTTTCAGCATAAATTGCGGCTGTTTTGCCCAAATTGCTGTAGGCGTCCATTTGCCGTTGATACTCTTTTTTTGCACGGCTTCTTCATACAATACTTCGTGCATAAAAGGTTCGCGCCAATCTTTTCTATAGATTGTCACGACGGCTTTTAATTCCGCGCCGTCCCCCACGCAATCTGCTCTCCACCCGTCTAATTTTCCCGTCCGCTCCGCCCGCTTGAGATACGTTTCGTATCCCACAATAATCGTGCATTTGCGGTTCTCGCCTTGCCCGTAGGCGACAACGTGAATTTCACGTTTAAAGGGGTTTAACTGATATGCGACGGCTATGTTGATAAAATCCGCCGTCTCTTTGTCAGTTAAACCTTTGCCTACTACAAAGGTCTTCAGCAAATCCATTGTAATTTGCTGTTCGGCTTGCGCCGTAGCCAATTCCTTGCTCATAATGAGCCTCCTTTATTTTTTTATATAGCCGATTCTCTCGGCTTTTTTTGAAATAAAAAAAGAGACAGCGCGCCGCCTCTACACTTCCCTTCTATATTGCTTCATAAATGCCGCTTGAATTTTTGTAAGCGGGTAAAATTTATGTCCGCGCATCATATTTCCCGCTATGTTGAGTTGTTGCATTTTTAGAGTAATGCCGCTTCTTGTTTTAACTCCCCAAGCCTGCATTAGCCAATCGGTATTAACCAACAGCAATCCCTCAAAATCAATTTTTTCGGGGTTTAACATCCCCGCCTTCCCGCTTTTTGTTCTCATTTTTATCTCCTTTAAAACTCTTTAAAAAAGAGTAAATTTGTATAATTCAAAAACAACCACTCAATATATAGGCGGCTCTTTTGAGCCGCCAAATCACAGGCGCCAGCCCGCCCGTGATTTATTTTTGCCGACTTATTTTTTTGAAAATTCAATGTTCTTGTCAAAATTTGTATAAATTTAACAAAATTTGTTTCAATTTGTCAAGTATGATAAAAAGGAGGAGTTTTTATGGATTTTAAGGAATTGTTGAAAGAATGGAATGGCGGAGTTTTTAGAGGGGCGGCGGCTAAATTCGCTAAAGAATTAAATGTTTCGCATACTGTTTTGACTCATTTTCTGCAAGGAATGCATCCTTCTGAAAAGCAAATCAGAAAAATGTCTATACTTTTTAAAAAGACTGAAGAGGAAATAAGGGCTGTTTTTGATAATCAAAGGGTGGGCGACGTAAATTCGCAATTCGGCAATGGCGTGCAGGTATCAGGCAAGTCTAACACGGGCGCTATTTACAATTTTGCCGATAAATTTGAGAATTATTCTGAAGTTATGAGAATGAGAATAGAAAGTCTTGAAAAGGATATTGAAATAGTTAAATCTAAACTGGATTTGATACTTGAAAAGTTGAAATAAGACAATGAGATTTTGAGAAATTACTACAGGAATGGAATGGCGGGATTTTTAATTGAAGTTATGATTAAATAAAAAAAGCCGAGAGTTTATAACTTTCGGCTTTTTTTATTTGCTTTTATTTTTAGATGTTTTTACTTTGTTTTAATTGTTTCAGTAGAGCGCGGGCATTTTTTTGATACTTTTTTTGATTTTCGTTAAGACGCTTTCTTTGACATTCAGGTTTATCACAATACTTGCGGCGCGGATGATTGTCTAAAGGCGCGCCGCAGTTTATACATACTTTCATAAATCCCCCTTTTGCCGTTTTTGGCTGTTTTATTTGATTTTTTTTTTGCGGGGCTGTATAATACAGATGGTTTTGTGATTACACAGCCCCACTTTTTAGAGCCTTGCGGTTGCTATCATAACCGCGAGGCTTATTTTTTTACAAGGTTTTATCCTTGACCTACGGCGGTTTTGCTTTTGCTGTCTCGGTCTCGGTTTTGATTTCTGTCTCGGCTCGGCTTCGTAGGTTTTAACAACTTTTATTAACCGCATAATTTACCTCCTTCTTTTTTATTTCCGCCCTCGCAGGCGGATTTAAGTTGTTAAAATTTTTCAAAGACCTTTATTTTTATTTCTTTTGTAGTATAATTCTACTATATAAACAATCTATTGTCAAATGTTTTGAAAATAAAAAAACCCGCATCGGTAAAGTGGGGGGGATAAAGGCGCTATTTAAGAGAAAACAATGGCTTCTAAACTTGAAAAAAGAGGGGATAAGTGGACTTTCCGCTATTGTAAAGACGGACGGAATTTGCGGCATACTTGTTTTGCTTTTACTAAACAAGAGGCTGAAATAGAAAAAGTTGATTTTTTGCATTCTTTGAGAGCCGTAAAAGGCAATATCCCCGCTAAAATCCTTTTTGCAGATATGCTTAAAGAGTTTTTAAACTATGTAAAAACAAATAAGAAAAACCCCGCCGCTTATAAAATACACTTGACAGCGCTTGTCAATTATTTAAAACCGATTTATTTAGTTGATATAAATACTGATAGGCTTAATGATTATGTTTTGACAAGGTTAAAAGGCGGGCTGTCAAAAGCGTCTATAAATAGGTGTTTAGGTTCAATTAGTTCTTTTTTTACCTATTTGAAAAACATAAAAAACTATGATATTGATAATCCTGTAAAACGTATAAAAAAATTCAAATTGAAATTAGTAGTAAAGACAAGAGTATTGACAAACGAGGAAATAGCGCTGATTTTTAGCGCTTTAGATACGGGAATAGACGGCAAAGGCAAACATCTAAACACAAGAGAAACGACTCGCAAGGCATTGAAAGCGATTTTTATGCTTTCTTTATATGCCGGCTTGCGCCTTAAAGAATGCAAATTGTTAAAGCGAGAAAATATACTTTTTGACAAAAACTCTTTAATAATAGAGCCTCAAAAGACTTCTGAAAGCGACCCCAATCCTAAAACTATACCGCTTCATAATAAGTTAAGAGAGTATTTGACAGCATTATTTAAAGCCGAGCCTGCTGATAAGTATGTAGCG
>JAIRQB010000051.1 GCA_031256695.1 Elusimicrobiota bacterium
GACGGCGCAAATGCCTATAATTTCACTTTTTCAAATGCTTCCAATATAAAAATAACCGATTTGGAATTTAAGAATTTTTACAATCCTTCAAATGCCGCAGGCGGCGCTTTTACTATTAACAATGATTCAAAAGTTATTTTTACAGGGCAATTGTCTTTTGTAGGCAATACTGCAGCAGGCTTAGGCGGGGCTATTTATGTTTTGGGCGACAGCGAAGTTATTTTCCGCAATGCTGTAGCAACTTTTGACGGCAATAAACAACTTGCTAATCTGAGCGGCGGCGCTATATCCGTCGGGTCCAATTCTTTCTTTACAGCAGACCATTCAACTCTCTCTTTTACAAATCATATTGCCGGCAGCGCCGTTACATATGGAAGCGGCGGGGCTATTGGCGCAACAGGAGGCAATGCCTCTTATGTGTTTACAGGCGGCGGTTTATATATCTCTCACAATGTTGCAACCGGACCTGCCGGCAGCACCGCCGCCGGCGGCGCAATAGCATTCCATAATCGCGCCGGTTCTCGTTTTTTGGCAGACGGCACTATAGTCTATATTGCCAGTAATTCTGCTTGGGGAAGCGCAAGAGGTGGCGGCTTTATGTATAACAGAGAAGGTGAATTGTCATTAAAAAACAGCGTATCATCTATGATTTACAATTATACTATAGGCAGCGGCGGCTCTATTTTGATGACAGGTCCTTCAACAGTAACTTTTGAGAATGAATCTGTATATATGATTGGAAATACAGCAGCCATCAATGGCGGAATTATAGCCGACACCAACTATATAGCCAATGGAACCCGCACAGTATCCTTTATAAATTCAAAAGTGAGGTTTGAAGGCAATACCGCTCAACTCGGCGGTTTATTTTATTTGCAAAATGCATTCGCAATGATTGTTTTTGACGGCGGAGATATTGAACTCATAGACAATTTATCGGCAAGCACAATATCTTTGGGGACGATTAGCCTAAATAACGGCGCCAAGATGAGTTTAAATAATATCAATACTTTGATAGGACGCGGCAATAGAGCCGCCGGCGGAGGCTTTTTATATTTGCCGAAAACTTCATTTACTTTTGAAGGCAATATTTTGGAATTAGCAAACAATACAGCCTTTGGAAATGCCGCAAGCGGATACGGCAGAGGCGGCGCTTTTTATTTTGACGGCTCTACTGCGGTTTTTAGCGGAGCCAAGATGAGTTTTATAGGCAATACGGCTTCAAGCGGAGCCGTTTTATACGCTACAAACCGCTCTTCTATAATTTTTACGGGCAATAATAGCGAAGTTTTATTTGAAGGAAATGTGTCAACTGTCGGCAAAGGCGTCCTTATGTGGGATAACTACTCTGAAGTCGGCTTTATAGGTTTGAGCGCTTTAAAAGTAATAAACAATACAGCAATAGGCGGCGGCGGTTTCTTATATATTGCCGGGTCAAATTATGAATTAGGCTCTGACGATATTCTTATAAATGGGAATTTTACGCCTAGTTCAGGCGGAGCGGTATATTTAGACAACTCTAAACTTGATTTTAAATCTTTGCGCATAGATTTTAGCAGCAATACTTCTTATAAAATCGGCGGCGCTATGTATTTGAGCGGCTCAACAGTTTCTTTCAATATATCCGAGATGATTTTTCAATACAATACTGCGCCTTCCGGAGCCGTCCTCTTTGCAAACAATAAATCAAGCGTAACTTTCAGCAATGGGAGCATTTTATTTTCTCACAATGTATCGTCAAACGGGCGCGGGGTAATTGCTTGGGAGAAAAGCAGCAGCGTTTCTTTTACAAATTTGACAAGTCTGGAAGCGCTCGGCAATGCGGCTTCTTCAGGCGGCTTTTTATATATAAGCAGCGCTGAATTCAATATAGGCTCAGACAGAATAAATCTATCAGGCAATAGCGCTATGAGGGGAGTCGGCGGAGCAATTTATTTGGCAGGCTCAACTATGCAATTTAATAATGTTGAGATGAATTACAATGCCTCTTACAGCAGCGGCGGCGCCATATATTTGCAAGCATCTTCTTTAACTTTTAGAGATACAAAAGAAATCTCTTTTATCGGCAATGTGTCAACAAACGGCGCAGGCGGAGTTTTCTTTATTGACAGCCTTTCGGTTTTAATTTTTAAAAATATAGGACATTTGCGGGGCATCAACAATGCCGCTCTTGAAGGCGGTTTTGCCTATTTAATCAATCAAAAATATACCTTTGATAGAAATTTGATGATAACTATGGAAGGAAATACGGCAATTAGCGGCAATGGCGGAGTTTTCTATTTAGACGCTTCAACTATGACTTTTGACGGAGAAAATCCGAGATTGATTAGAAATACGGCATATAATTCAGGCGGGGCTATTTATGCAGGGAACGGTTCATATTTGGAATTTAAGAATTTTGAAATGATTGAATTTTATAAGCAGACTGCTTTGACTGGAAGAGGCGGCGCCGTTTATGTTGACCCTACTTCAACTTTTTCATTTAGGAATGTAGGCTGGATAAATGCCCAGAATAATTATGCAGGAGAAGGCGGAGTATTTTATTTTGAAAGGCAAAAATACGATTTCGGTTCTCATAACACGGAAGTGCGTATGACCTTAACCGCCAATACCGCGGGAATGGGCGGCGGCGGGGCAATTTACTTAAACAATAGCGAATTGAATTTTGCCGATGGAAATAGAGGCGGGGGCATTATGCGCTCATACTCTGAGATGGATTATAATGCCGCTTTCAGTTCAGGCGGGATTATCTTGCTGACAAATTTCTCAACTGTTACTTTTTCAAATTTTGAAACTCTCAAATTTACTTCAAATACGGCTTTAAACGGCGGAGGCGGGGCTTTTTATGCCGATGAACATTCATCGCTGTCTTTTTCAAATGTCAAGGTTTTGACTTTTGACAAGAATACGGCTGGTTTCGGCGGAGCGCTTGGCTTGACGGGTTCTATAATAAATTTTTCAGGCGATAAAATTGTCTTTGCTTCTAATTCAGCAAGCGGGGCAGGCGGGGCTTTTTATGCCGACGCTTCAATAGTCAATTTTAGAGTTCAAGCGATAGAATTTTTCGGCAATAAGGCAGGCGGCAATGGGACATTATCCCTTTTAAACCGCTCTTCTCTAAAAGGCGGGCTGGAAGGAGTCCGCGATATTTTGGCTATAAACAATACAGCCTCAAGCGGCGGCGTTTTGTATTTAGAAAATATGATTTTTGATTATGACGGCAACTTTGAGGCTATAGGCAATGAGGCAACAGGAGACGGCTTTAATAAAGACGGACGCGGCGGGGTTATTTATGCGGCAAATTCAACTGTAACTATAAGCGGCGCCAATGCCAAAAAGGATATTTTATTTAAAGACAATGCCGTTCACCCCGTATACGGTTCCGGCAGTAAGACAGGCGGGGCGGGCGGAGCAATTTATATAGAGAATTCATCATTTACATTAAGGACAGACGGATACAATATAATTTTTGACAATAATATGGACGTCGGATTAAAACCCAATGATATTGCTGTATACGGCAAAAGCGAACTCATTTTGCACGCATATGATGACAGAAGGATAGAGTTAAACAGCGGTCTTGAAGGCTCTGCCGATACTATGATTAACAAGACGGGATACGGCAATTTAATTTTAGGCGGAATGATAGATTATGAAGGCTCTTTAAACATTTGGAGCGGGGATGTTTCTATCAGCCGTTTATCTTATACGCCCGGTTCAATTCCCGTTGTCCATATCTCTTCTTTATATATACATTGGGACGGAGCATATAGAACGCTTTGGAAAACACAGATACACAGAACTGTAATGGAAAAAGCCGCTATCAAAGGGACAATTGAAACAGGCATAGACTTTTACGATGCTGATACTCATAAAATCGCAGCCGATACCTTTGAAGCATTTGAAGGAAGCGGCGAGTTTTACATTGACAGTTCTACATCAACTTTCCTCGCTATAAAAATACAAAGATTTATACCTATAGCAGAAACGCAGACTATAAAGATTATCAGGGCTTCTACGATTACGGGGATGTTTGCCAACTACGCCGACCAACAAGAAAGTTGGAATCCTTTTAAGGTTCAATACACTGTAGATAAAGGCAAAGATGCAGATGGAGACTATATACAGTTGGGCATAACTTCAAAATATGATTTTGCCGGCGTTTTTCAAGATTTAAATCACAATGAGGCTGAAGTTGTAAATTTGATTGACGGAATAAGGGAAGTGGGAGATATGTTCGGCTTATTATCCCCATTGTCAGACCTCGTTTTATCAGAGCAGAATGCCGGAAATATGGACTACAGCAAGACAAGAGCCTTATTTAATGAATTGAGCGGAGGATTTTTGGCAAATGTAATATCGGCAGGCGCTATAGAAAACAATGATTGGCTTTATTCAAAAATAAGATTAGAAGAAATTGAAAGAGAAAGAGTCAGCATTTTGCAGTATTTATGGACGCAATTTAACTATAGCGGCTTTAGTCTTGCTGACAACAGCAGTCCAAGGGGCGATTTAGAATGGAACACTGTAGGCGCGCAGGCGGGTTTTCCTATTTGGAGAGGTAAAAACAGCCTCGGCATATATTTAAATTATCAGCGCAAAAATATAGAGCAGAAGCAAAACAAGGCTTGGATTGACGATATCAAAGCGGGAGTATATGCGGGTTATTTGATTGGAGAAAAGGACATAAATATAAAGGCTCATATCAGCGGCGGCGTCCAAAATATAAATACAGAAAGGAAACTTGACTTTTTTGATTTTACGCAAATGACGAAGAGCAATTTCAACGCTTATAGCATAAATGCAGGCGCGCAAGGCGAATATATAATCCCCGTAGACAAAGAAACAGATTTCAAGCCTTTTATAGAAATGCAGGGCGGGCTTATAATAAACGGCGATTTAGAAGAATCCGGCGCAAAGGCTGTCAATTTAATCGTAAAAAGCGGGACATATTTTAGGCTCATATCAAATATAGGCTTAATGCTGGAAGATTCAACGGGCTCTTTCAATTGGCATTTCAAAGGATATACGGGATTTTTCCTCGCAGGCTCAAGACCTGAATTTGAAACCGCTTTTGTAAATTTACCGAACAACAAAATGAATACCTGGGGAACTGAAAATGCCAATATCTATGCGGGCGCAAGCGCTTGGATTCAATATCAAATCAGCGATGATTTCAGCGCCTATATCAATGCAGATGTCAAAGGGGCAAAGAGAATGCTGGAATATGCCGCAAGTTTAGGCTTAAATTACAGAATAGGCGGCAGTTATGATAAATTGGAAATATCCGAAGAAGCCGCAAGAGAGAGAAAAGCGGCTGAGGCGAGAGAAGCCGCGGCAAGAAAGCGCGGGACAGGTTTTGTAGCCGGCGCAGAGACGGGAGAAACTCAAGAAGAAGCCGCAAATAGAAAAGCCCGAGAAGTTTATGAAGGCGCTTTATACGATTTAGACGTAAGAATAGAGATGGAAGAAAAATTATATGCCAATAAAATAAACAGCGGAGACAATATATCTAAAGTGGAATTAGCAGAACACAGAAAACTCATTGAAGACTTAAAATCTCAAAGAGAGACAATGCGTTTAAAAGAAAATGAAGTATCGCCTTATCGCAGACAGACTTTGCCGCTGAATATAAATCAATCTCCTGCTGACAATGCCGCAAGCAGAAACGGCAAAACTGCAGACTATGATGATTGGGATATTTTTGAAGACGATGACTATAGCGCAGACGATGAGACTGAAATAGACGGAGCAGGAAAGAGCGCTAAAAGCGGAATGCAGAGCGCGGCAAAAGACGGCGCTTCTGTCGCTCCAAAATCTGTCAGAACCGCTTCAAGCCAATCTGTCGCGGCAAGAGGAACTGTGATAATTAGAGGCTATCCTGGCGAT
>JAIRQB010000137.1 GCA_031256695.1 Elusimicrobiota bacterium
CTTTTTCATATTGTTTGAAATAAAATGGATACCGACTTTCGTCGGTATGACAACTTGGGACACTGCCATTTGTTGTCACTTTTAACTCTTAACTCTTAACTTTCTTTGCCTTTAATCAAAATCTCCCCGTATGGCTTACTTTAAACACTCTCTCATTAGGTATTCGTCCCGGCATATCGTCTGCCCAGCAATCCCTTATTATAAAATCCGCATCAACTGTTGAGGAAATTCTCAATCTAACTCCTAAATTGATTCTCATACTCTTGCTGCCGCCTATATTGTCTAATTCAGACAAGAGTATAAAGTAGTCTTGGATAACAGGCAGAGAACCGTTTGCGAAAAACCTTATTCCATCGCCTTTAAAAGAATTGCTGTTTAGACCTGCATTTATCATAAAACTCTCAAAAAACAATTCTTTGCCTAAAATTAAGAAAACGCCCCTCGGATCCTGCTCATAATCAGCGCTGTATTGAGAATTTGAAAAATATCCCTGTCCGTCATATCCTAATGCCACGCTCGGCATTTTCATATCGCCGCTGTAAATGAGCATTTTTATAAAAAGAGCGGGCATTGCCGTTTTTATCTGTTCCGCGCCTACAAAATTGTCTAATTCGCAAGAAAAACCGAGCGTTAAAAACTGAAAAATGCCGAAATCTATTTTAGCCTGCATATTTCCGCCACTAAAAAACCTGAAATTTAGATTATAACTGCTGTATTCAAGGACTCTTGAAGTTGGGGAATCGGCTGCATTTAAAATGTCCGCTCTGGCAAAAACAGGCGTAAAAGCAATCATTAACGCTAAAAAAATCAATTTTTTAAACAAAATTTCGCTCCTTTTACAGTTTTTTAAGTCTTTTGATTGTATAACTTTAATTTTGCAAGTCAAAACAAGGCTTTTTAGGCTTTTAAAGTTTAGATTAAAGCCGTAAATGCAGATATTTTAAGTCAAAAAATGCTATTTGGCTTTTATAAATCTGTATAAATTCCGACAGGGCGGTTTTTGCTATAATTTCAACATTGTTTTTAAGAAAAAAGGCTGTTTTTATCGTCAAAAAGGGGTCAAAATGAAAGTATCCATCATAAAATTCGGCGGCAGTTTAACGAAAAATCTAAAAGCGCAGGGCAAATTTTTAAAAGAAATAGCCCAGTTGTCTAAAACTCAAAAGATTATCTTAATTCACGGCGGCGGACCTGAAATAAATTACTTTTTAGAGAAATTTGAGGTTCAAAGCAAGTTTGTAAACGGCTTGAGGCAGACTGACAAAGACTCAATAGGCATAGTTGAACTCGCTTTGAGCGGAAAAGTCAATAAAAGTTTAACGGGGCAGTTAATAAAGGAAGGGGCAAAGGCTGTGGGCATATCGGGCAAAGACGGGCTTTCAGTGATTTGCAAAAGAGTCAAAAGTTTGGGTTTAGTAGGAGAACCTATAAGGGTAAATCAAAAACTCATTGAAAATTTAATGAGTTTTGGCTTTTTGCCCGTAATATCCCCTATATCTATTGATAAGGACGGCAATACTTTAAACGTCAATGCCGATTCTTTTGCTTCCGCTATAGCAGCCGCTTTTAAAGCCGAGAGGCTTGTTTTTTTAACTGATGTTAGCGGGGTTTTAGATAAAAATAAAAAACTTATAAAACAGATAAGATTAGGAGACATAGAGGCGCTTATCAAAGACGGAACTATTACGGGCGGAATGTTGCCCAAAATCAAAAGTTGCGCCGAATGCATTAAAAAAGGCATTAAAGAGGTTTGGATAGCAGACGGCATTAGCGGAATTAAAAATCTCAAAGGAACGGCGATTGTGAAATGAGCAGAGACAATTTAAATATCAACAAAATCTATGAGGGCGACAGCATCTCTATACTTAAAACTTTCCCTGATAAATCCATAGACCTAATTTTCGCTGACCCTCCCTATAATTTGCAATTAAAAAATGAACTATACAGACCAAACAATACAAAAGTTGACGGCGTCTATGACAGTTGGGATAAATTCGCTTCTTTTAAAGATTATGATGATTTTTGCATATCTTGGCTTAAAGAATGCCGCAGGATTTTAAAAGACAGCGGAACTATTTGGGTTATAGGCTCTTACCACAATATATTTAGAATAGGCAATATTATGTTAGACCTCGGCTTTTGGATTTTAAATGATGTGATTTGGCATAAGACAAATCCTATGCCGAATTTTTTAGGGACGAGATTTACAAATGCAACTGAGACGCTTTTATGGTGTTCTAAAGGCGAGAGTTATAAGAAGTATAAGTTTAATCATAAATTGATGAAGCGTTATAACGGTGGCAAACAGATGACTTCGGTATGGAATATAGGATTGTGCATAGGCAATGAGAGAATCAAAGGAGCAGACGGAAAAAAGGCGCATTCAACTCAAAAACCTGAAGAATTATTGAAAAGAGTAATACTTTCATCAACAGAGATAAATGATATTGTTTTAGACCCTTTTTTCGGCACCGGGACAACCGGCGCTGTTGCAAAAAAACTCGGACGCTCTTTTGTAGGGATAGAAAGGGATGCAAACTATATTCAAATAGCGCAAAAAAGAATAGACGGCATATTGAATTTATTGCCTGAAACCGAGTGGATTGAAGAAAGCAAAGAAAAGCAAATTAAAATTCCTTTCGCTAACCTTGTGAAAGAAAACATAATCAAAAGCGGCGAGGTCTTATATACGCGCAAAAGATACGATAAAAAAGCCGAAGTGCTTGAAAACGGATTTTTGAAATGTGAAAACAATATCGGCTCAATTCACAGGATAGGAGCGCTTATTCAACAGACACGCTCTTGCAATGGGTGGAAATTTTGGTATATCTTAAAAGATAGAAAACCATATTTGATAGACGATATAAGAGAGCATTATATTAGGAGCCGATATGGACTATAGGATGTTTGAAAACATATTAAATGAACATATTTTTGAGCGCTCAAAATCAGATTTATTGAGGAAAATAGCGAATGAACCTCATAGATATATAGGCTTGTTTAGACCGTCAAAACCAAAGGCAAAAGTATTGCAGAATTTGTTGCAATCACAAGAGATTAGATTTGGAGATGCTTTAGAAATTATATTTAGACATTATTTTGAACTTTTAGGATATGAAAATTTAGAGAATAAAATGACGGATTTAACCGATGAATTGGATTTAGACCAACTTTTTAAGGATAAAGATTTTGTTTATTTTGCAGAACAAAAAGTAAGAGATGACCACGATTCAACAAAGAAACGCGGACAGATAGATAATTTTGAAAAGAAAATATCGGCTTTAATAGATATTTACGGCGAAAAGAAATTGAAATGCTTTATGTATTTTGTGGACCCGACTTTGATTAAAAACAAATCTTTTTATGAGGAAAAGATTGAAAGTATCAAGCGCGATTACGCTGTTTTTTGCAAATTATGCTATGGGAGCGAATTTTGGGAAACTTTAGGACATATAGACGTTTGGAACGAACTTTTAAACTTCTTAAAGAAATGGAGAGACGGAATTCCCGATATACCTTCAATAAATTTTGACATTGATGCGGAGAGCGCTTTTTCTGAAATTAAAACTCTTCCGCCTATCATTTATAGAAAAATCTTCGGCAATGAGGATATATGCCGCGATATTATTCCTGCAATTTTTCCTCAAAAGAAAACTTTAAAATTATTGTCGGCGCATTTTGACGAATTGGCTCAAAGCAAGGCAATTTATCAAACTCTATCTGAAAAACTAAAAGAGAGACTAAAATGAATGAAAAACAATACATTTATATTGTTCAAGCATTATTAGAGTTTTCAAAATGCAAAATAGGCAAAACTAATAATTTGGAAAGAAGGCTAAAGGACTATAACAACACTACGGGTAAATCCAAAGAAAATGCTTCTCAATATCTTTTCACTTGCGAGGTAAAAGATATGGCGCAGTTAGAAAACGATATAAAAGAGGAATTTCCGCATTTGCGCGAGGAAAAAAGCCGCGAGATATATTTTTATAATTC